>NZ_SOGC01000024.1:0-91408 GCF_004402765.1 Cryobacterium sp. TMT2-17-1 | reverse complement strand
CAACTCAGGAGATCCAGCCGGGCCGTGCCGGGCATCCGCACCAATGCCGCACTAACCCGCGGCGGCCGTCTACTGCGGGCAACAGATGTCCTGAGTTAGCCACACACACGGGCCCTGGTGCGAGGGCGCCCCGCGGGCGGCAGCGCCACATTCTTCGTCGGATACGTCGCGGGAACGGCCGGGGAGAGGTCCGTTGCCCTACCGCTGGGGGAAACCGTGCGGGAGGCTATGCAGAATGGGCTGCAGACGGTCGAGACGCTCCCGCTCGAGCTTCAGCGCCGTGGACTCCCGGCTTCGGCGCACCGCGGCGACCCCGGCCAGAAAGACCTCCGCCGGGACCTCCGGCTTCGGCGACACGAACGGGGCGGCCTCGGTGGACAGACTGTCTGCGAGGCGCAGCCGCGTAGCCGGAGTCAGCTTGTCGGCCTGGCGGAGAAACTGCGCGATGCGGCGGGACAGGCGATCGGGGAGCCGCACAATGTCGACCGTCTGGGCCCAGGCCTCGAGCACGGGCGGCAGCGGGACGGTTCGATCAGTGAGGCGGGGCACCCGCTCGTGCTGGCTGTACGTGCCGGCCAGCAGGTCGCCCAGGCGTTTGGACTTGCTGTTCAGAAGCGCAGTGGTGGCGGCGATGCCGCCGAACGTCAAGTAGATCTCGATGATGCCCAGCAGGGCGCGGATGAACGCGTGGCGCAGCTGGATCGCGCCGCCGTCGTCGCGAACGATGCGGGCGCCGATGGCGAGCTTGCCCAGGGACCGTCCGCCGCTGGCCGTTTCGACGGCCATCGGCACGATGAGCAGGCAGACCACCAGGCCTGCGATCCCGAGCGCCCGTCCGAGTGCGTCGTCGATTGCCACGCCCGTGAGGCCGGCCACAAGAAAGGCCACCCCCAGGAAGAGGAGGATGTAGGCAACATAATCGATGATCGTTCCGGCGGCGCGCAGGATG
The DNA here is from genome assembly GCF_004402765.1 of Cryobacterium sp. TMT2-17-1. Taxonomy (NCBI): domain Bacteria; kingdom Bacillati; phylum Actinomycetota; class Actinomycetes; order Micrococcales; family Microbacteriaceae; genus Cryobacterium; species Cryobacterium sp. TMT2-17-1. Next base: position 90,459 of record NZ_SOGC01000024.1, on the reverse strand, counting down.
ATGCTGGCCGCCCTTACATCGAGGGCAACGGCCTCGCCGGTGACCAATTCCTGCTCGCTCCACGAATACTGGCCGTGATCGGCCACCTTGCCGGGCTGCTCCATGTCTACTATTAGAGCAGATGGACCTTGACGCATATTCAGCGGCGCACCGCGCCGAGTGGGACCGCCTGGCTGAGCTCGGTACGCAGCGGCGGCTCTCCGGCGCGCAGGCAGACGAGCTGATCGAGCGGTACCAGTCCGGCGCGACCCAGCTGTCGGCGATCAAGTCGACCGCCGGTTCGACGCTGGAGGGTGACCGGCTCTCGGTGGCGCTGTCCCGGGCGAGGCTGCGGTTCACGGGGGCGAGCGCGAACGTTGTTTCCCAGATCCCGAGCTTTTTCGTGCTGCAGTTGCCAGCCGCCCTCTACCGCCTACGGTGGCTGACCCTTGCCGTGGCGGTGGTGACGATTGTGGTCGCGGGCCTCTACGGTTTCTGGATCTCCGGCAACCCTGAGGCCCTGGCCGCCGTCGGCTCCGACGCCGAGCTGCAGAAACTCGTCAACGAGGATTTCGTCAACTACTATTCGGAGAATCCCGCGGCATCCTTCACCGGCTTGGTCTGGACCAATAACGCGTGGATCGCCGCCCAGGCCATCGCCTTTGGGATCCTCGGCGTCTACGTGCCCTACATCGTGCTGCAGAACGCGCAGAACGTCGGCATCACGGCCGCAGTCATGTTCGCCTACGGCAAGGGCGACGTGTTCTTCCTGTACATTGCACCGCACGGCATGCTCGAACTGACCGCTATTTTCGTGGCCGCGGCAGGTGGACTGCGCATCTTCTGGGCCTGGATCGCCCCGGGGGCCCGCACTCGCGCGCAGGCTTTGGCCGAGGATGCCCGCGCCCTCTCGACGGTGGCCATCGGTCTGGTCTTCGTGCTCTTCGTCTCCGGGGTGATCGAGGGTTTCGTCACCCCGGCCCCGTGGCCGTGGCCGGTGAAGATCGGGATCGGCGCGGCCGCCCTCCTCGCCTTCCTCGCCTACATGCTCGTGCTCGGCCGGCGTGCCGTGCGGGCGGGTGAGACCGGCGACCTGGCCGAATTCGAGGCCGGCAGCACTCGGATCTACGCGGCCTAGCGCCTAGAGCCGGCCGGCGGCCTTGAGCGCGATATAGCGGTCGGCCAGTGCGGGTGGCAGGTCGGCGGGGGAGCCGGTGACGACCTCGGCGCCCTGGCGTCGGATGGCGGCCGAGACCCTGGCCACGTCGAGCAGTGCCCGTTCGGCGGCCGCCGCCCGGTAGATCTCCTCCCGGTTGCCGCGCGGGCGCGTGGCCTCCAGGGTGGTTGGGTCGGTGACGGATGCGACGATCACGGTGTTTCTGCGGGTCAACTGGGGGAGCACCGACAGCAGGGCGCTCGAGGCTCCGGCCGCGTCGATCGACGTGATCAGTACGACCAAGGCCCGGCGGCTCGTCACCGCGCGCACCTCCCCGGGAACGGCCGACCAGTCAGTCTCGATCAGCTCCGGTTCGATCAGGGCCATGGTGTCGACCATGCGCGAAAGGAGCTCCGCTCCCTGCGCACCCTGCACGCGGCCGCGCACCCGACGGTCGTAGGCGATGAAGTCCACGTGGTCGCCGGCCCCGGCCGCCAGCGCGGCGAGCAGCAGCGACGCCTCGAAAGCCGTGTCGAGGCGCGGCTCGTCGTCGATGCGCGCGGCCGAGGTGCGGCCGCTGTCGATCAGGATGACCACCCGGCGGTCCCTTTCGGGGCGCCAGGTGCGCACCATGACGTCGTTGTGCCGGGCCGTGGCCCGCCAGTCGATCGAGCGTACGTCGTCTCCGCGCACGTATTCGCGAATGGAGTCGAACTCGGTGCCCTGGCCGCGCACAAGCAGGCTGGTGCGCCCGTCGAGCTCCTTGAGTCGGGTCATGCGCGACGGCAGGTGCTTGCGCGAGTTGAAGGGCGGGAGCACCCGAATCTGGCCCGGTGCCCGGAGGGTGGCCTGACGGGCCCACAGCCCGAGCGGCCCGAACGAGCGCACCGTGACCTGGTCCACCCGGCGTTCACCGCGCCGGGTGGGCGTCATTCGCAGCGACACCAGCCGTCGTTCGCCAGGAGGCAGCACCAGCGGCGTGCGGTTGTTGCCCGTCCCGGCTGACGGCTGCCAGGCATCCCGCACCACCATGGTCAGTCGTCGACCCCCGGTGTTGGTCAGGTACAGGTCGCTCGTCACGCTTTCGCCCAGGCGCACCCGGGAGGGCATGCTGCGGGAGAGCACGATCTTCCGCGGCGATCCGGCCTGGGCCAGGTCCAGGATGCCGAGACCCACCAGGGCGAGCACCCATAGTCCCAGCACGGCCGTCGCCATCCCCGGGGTACTCCCGAGTATCACGATCGGCACGACGCCGAGCGCGAGGAGGGCAACGAACCGACCGGTGAGCGTCACTTAGATCGGCACCTGCACCTGGGCGAGCACGGCACGCAGGATCGCGTCCACGGACACGCCCTCGAGTTCCGCCTCCGGCCGCAGCTGCACGCGGTGCCGCCAGACCGGCAGCACCATCGACTGCACATGGTCGGGGGTGATCGAGTCATAGCCGCTCAGCCAGGCCCACGCCTTGGCCGCGGCGAGGAGCGCGGTCGTGCCGCGCGGGCTGACGCCGAGCTTGACCGACGGGCTGCTTCTCGTTGCGCGGGCCAGGTCGACGATGTAGGCGAGAACGTCCGGACTGGCGCCCACGGATGCCACGGCGGCCTGGGCCGTCTTCAGCTCCTCCGCGCCGAGAACCGCGGTGACGCCCGCACCGGCCAGATCGCGGGGGTTGAAGCCCTCGGCGTGGCGCCGCAGCACCTCGAATTCCGCGTCGCGCTCCGGCACGTCGAGCACGAGCTTGAGCAGGAACCGGTCGAGCTGGGCCTCGGGCAGCGTGTAGGTGCCCTCATATTCGATCGGGTTCATGGTCGCCGCGACGATGAACGGGTCCGGTAGCGGGAGGGAGCGCCCGTCGACGCTGACCTGGCGTTCCTCCATCGCCTCAAGGAGGGCCGACTGGGTTTTCGGCGGGGTGCGGTTGATCTCGTCGGCCAGCAGGATGTTGGTGAAGACGGGGCCCTTGCGGAACTCGAAGTTGCCCACCCGGGCGTCGTAGACGAGTGAGCCGGTCACGTCGCCCGGCATCAGGTCCGGCGTGAACTGCACCCGTTTCGTCTCCAGGCTGAGCGAGTGGCTCAGGGACCGCACCAGGAGGGTCTTGGCGACGCCCGGCACACCCTCGAGCAGCACGTGGCCGCGGGCGAGCAGCGCGATGATCAGCCCGGTTACCGCGCCGTCCTGTCCGACGACGGCCTTGCCGACCTCGGTGCGGACTTGGGCGAGGGAGCCTCGCAGGGTATCGACAGGAGTATGAGTGCTCATGAGTCCATTCTTCCGGGTGGCAGGGGCGTGGTCGCGCGGGCCGTGGCCCGCTCAATTTCCTGGATGCGGTCGGAGAGGGCGACGAGATCGGAGTCGGATGCCGGAACGGCGTCCACCAGCACGGTCCGAACGTCGGCCGGCGGCCGGTCGACCACGGTGGCCACCATGGCGATCACATCGTCGAGGCTCGCCAGCCGCGACAACCCGACCTGGCCGGCGAGGCGCTGCACGGCGCCCACCCGCAGTGCGTCGAGGGCGCGCAGACGGGCGTTGCTGCGCGCGTAGAGCCGGGCCCGTCCTTCCATCGTCTCGCTGGCCCGCACGGTGACCGGCAGGTTCTCGGCGACGAGAGGCCCGAAGCGCCGCCCACGCCAGACGGCCGCGGCCACGGTGACCAGCACCAGCAGGATCAGGGTCGGGGTAACCCAACCGGGCGTCAGTTCGCCGAGCGACGGCGTTCCGGTTCCCGGCACATCGGCGATCGTTGGCAGGTACCAGACGAGGTCGTCCCCCGCGCCCAGCAGGTTGAGTGCGAGAGCGGCATTGCCGGCCTGGCCGATCTTCTCGTTGCTGAACAGGGTGCCGTCGGCGAGCAGGGTGAGGGTCCGGTCGGCGGTTGCCTGTTCGACCAGGGCGAAGGCGTTCTCTCCCGAGGTGAAGCATCCGCTCAGCTCGGCGTCGTCGGCCGGGATCGTGAGTGTGGAGCCGCCGGGGGAGAGCTTGTCGGCCTTGACCGCGGCCGCGACCGTGCAGGCGGCACGGGACACCGCGGTCTGGGACACGCCGCCGAAGCCCACCGAGGGGATCAGCGTCTGCAGCGCCAGGAAATCGGGGGAGGCCACCACCGTGCGCGGGGCCAGGGCGGACATCGCGCTCAGCTGGTCGTCGGTGAGGTAGCCGCTCTCGTCGAAGAAGAACACGGTGGGGTTGGCGGCGGCGCCGGCCAGGCTCCGCGCCTCCGCGAGGGTGTCGGCGGCGGTGACGTTGACACCCTGTCGGCGGAGTACCTCGACGAGCGCCCGCGCGCCGGCTGGGGCCGCGCTGTCGGCCTCGAGGGGCTTACCGCCCACGCCGCCGCCCGCAGCGAGGACGGTGCTGACGACGGCGACGATCAGTGCGCTGACGCCGGCGAGCAGCCAGTACCGCGCCCGGCGTCCGGCTTCGCGCAGGGTTGGTGTGGAGGAGACGGCGTTTTCGGCCGACTGTGAGGCCGTTTCGATGAGAAGACTCATGGCTGCTTCGTCGGGGCTGGGTCCTCGAGGTGCGGCGGCCGGGCGGCCCGCAGGTCGCTCTCGAGCGCCGCCAGGGCCAGGAAGCGCTGCTCGGTGCCGTCGACCCCCAGGTAGCGCACCCCGTCGAAGAGCTCGGCCGCCTCGCTCAGTCGCACCCGTTCGCCGGGAAAGGCCTCGGCGGCCCGCGCCGCGAAGGAGTGCGCGGTGGTGCCCGGCGTCACGATCAGGATGGTGCGCTCGGACAGTCCGCGCGCCAGCGCCCGGAACATCTCGGCACTCGCCAGATTCCAGTCCCGGTGGGAGGCGGCGGCCAGCGCGGCACGACGCAGGTCGGCGGCGCCGCGACGGTCGTCGACGCCGAAGAGGTCGGACGCGAGCCGGCTGCGCCGGTTGAGCCGGGGCAGGCCGAAAATGAGGAGGGCGGCGACGACCAGGACCACCACGGCCACGGTCAGGAGCAGGGGCACCCAGGCGGCGAAACCGTCGGCCGAGGGCGCGGTGAGGGAGGCGAACCAGTCCAGAATCGATGTCGAGAACCGGTCGAACCAGGTGGGCTTGGCGGCCTCGTACGGAGCCTTGGCCAGCTCTTCCCGCAGCCACTTCCGCGCTTCGGGCGCGCCGGGATCGACCGGTATCGCCGCCCGGATCACCGTGTGGATGTGCGACCCTGCGATCATGCTCAGGCAGTCTCCGAGGCGTGTGCCGGCTTCGACCGGTAGGGGTCTACACCGGCGCCGGCGGCCGATTCGACGAATCGGGCCAGCTCGAGGTCGAGGCCCTCCTTGCGCATCCGCAGATCGATGTAGATCAGGGCGGTCGCGGCCGACTGCACCACGGCTGCTACGGCGCCGAGCACCAGGCCGATGAGGATGGTCAGAACGTACAGGATCACTGACGGGAGGTACGCATCGAAGGCGGCGTTCGGGTCGACCACGGAGATGGCGGCACCGAACAGGAGCGACAGCGGCGTCGTCACAATCTGGGAGACGACGTTCACGACCGTCGCCACCAAGAACTGCACGCCGAACGTGCGCCAGAAGTAGCCGCGGGTCAGCGACCAGGACCGCCCCACCGCCGCCCGGATGCCGAGCCGTTCCAACACGATCATGCTCGGCACGAGCGAGGTCTTCGTGAACAGCCAGATGCCGAGCACGAGAAGGGCGACCGTACCGAGGATGCCGGTGACCACCGCCAGACCCACGCCCGCTCCGCCGAGGGAGACGAAGAACACCACCAGTCCGGCCACGAGGGCGATGGCCGCGATCAGGGCCGAACTCAGCATCAGGGTCCAGAGCACCAGCGGCCAGAGGCGCGGCAGCACGGCGCGCCACAGGGCGCCCAGCCGCAGCTTCTCTCCGAGCGTGGCCCGGGCCACCTCGATCACGATGACGCCCTGCAACAGAGCGGATGCGACCACCGCCAGAGCCAGCGGCACGATGGCCGAGAGCACAATGCTGAGGGTCGCGCCGGCCTCGAGCGCGTCGCGGTCCTCGAGTGGAGAGTTCTCCACCCGTGCGAGCGCGAAGTAGGAGACCAGACCCACGATGACGACGGCGATCAGGGCGACGCCCGCCTGAACGAGCAGCGCGCTGCCGAAGGTCGCCTTCGGGTTGCGACGCAGAACCTGGAACGGCGCCCACAGCAGGGTTCCGAAACCCAGCGGGCGCAGAGGGATCAGTCCCGGTCTGGGTGGGGGCGTCCAGGTCGGTGGGGGACCCCAGACCGGCGGCGTATTCGCGCCGGGAGCAGCGGTCGGTTTTGCCGGGGGCACAAAACCGGCGGACGCGAGGGGCGGTTTTTGCTCGTCGCCGACCGGGATGCTGCGCCCGTCATCGGTCGGGGAGTGCCAGTTCTGCGGGTCGGTCACGAAACCTATGCTGGCATACCTCGGTGTGGAATGAGCGCGTTGAGCTTTCCTGCGGCGCCGTCGACTACTCTTGAGCCAGTGATTGCATGACTCACCGGGGTATTTTGGGTGACTGAGTGGAAAACGGTTTGATGAACGCACGCATTCTGGTCGTAGACGACGACACCGCGCTGGCCGAGATGATCGGCATAGTGCTGCACGCGGAGAGCTTCGAGCCGGTCTTCTGCGCCGACGGCTCCCTGGCCCTGGAGGTCTTTCGCGCCGTCAAGCCCGATCTGGTCCTGCTGGACCTGATGCTGCCCGGCCTCGACGGCATCGAGGTCTGCAGCCTGATCCGCGCCGAATCCGGCACGCCCATCATCATGCTGACCGCGCGAACCGACACGACGGATGTCGTGAAGGGCCTCGAGTCCGGCGCTGACGATTACATGGTCAAGCCGTTCAACCCGAAGGAACTGGTCGCCCGGATCCGCACGCGCCTGCGCCCGATTTCATCGGAGACCCCCGCCAACCTGCAGATCGGGGACCTGGTCGTCGATGCCGCCGGGCACGAGGTGCGGCGCGGTTCGCGGCAGATCAACCTCACCCCGCTCGAATTCGACCTGCTGCTGGCACTTGCGTCCAAGCCCCAGCAGGTCTTTACCCGGGAAATGCTCCTGGAGCAGGTCTGGGGCTACCACTACAAGGCGGACACCCGCCTCGTCAACGTGCACGTGCAGCGTTTGCGCGCCAAGGTCGAAGACGACCCGGACAACCCGCGCATCGTCATGACGGTGCGCGGGGTCGGCTATCGGGCCGGCGCGGCCGGCTAGGTTCCTCGTGTTCGGTGGCACCGGTAACGACCGCAGCGTGTGGCGGGACTGGCGGGACTGGCGGGACTGGCCGGCCAGGATCGGCGGACTGTGGCGTTCCTCGCTGCAGTTCCGCACGGTGACCATCACGGTGGCGCTGTCCGGGATGGCCATCATGGTGGTCGGGGTCTACATCTCCGCGAGTGTGGGCAACGACCTGTTTCAATCAAGACTGAACCAGGTGCTCGTCGACTCGAACCGGGCCACGACCGCCGCCCAGGGCATCTTCGACGCCTCCGACGCCGCGGACCGGGTGGAGGTGCAGACCCTGGTGGGCTCCGCCCGCACCCTGATTACCGCGGCATCCTCGTCCCAGATGATCGCCATCTTCCGGTCTCCCGGGCAGGACGCCTCCACTGTGGCGCCGCAGGACTCCTCGTCATTCGGTGATTCGACCGGCGTGATCACGCCCGCTCTCCGCCTCCAGGTGCAGGAGAAAGCCGGGGAGCAGTTTTGGCAGTCGGTGACGCTTGCGACGGATGACGGCGCGCTGGTTCCCGGCATCGTCGTCGGTTCCCAGCTCACCGTGCCGGTCGCCGGCCGGTACGAGCTGTACATCGGGTACAGCCTGGCCGACGCCGAGGCAACCCTGGCTTTCGTGCAGCGAACCCTCGGCATCGCCGGCCTGGTGCTGATCCTGCTGATCGGTGGCGTGACCTGGATTGTAGTGCGCTTCGTGGTCACCCCGATCCGCGTGGCCGCGGCCACCAGCGCGCGGCTGGCCTCCGGTGACCTCGGCGTGCGCATCCCGGAAAAAGGTGAAGACGTCATCGCGACGCTGGCCCGTTCCTTCAACGGCATGGCGGACAGCCTGCAGAGCCAGATCAAGGAACTCGCCGACCTGTCCGAGGTGCAGCAGCGCTTCGTGTCGGACGTCTCGCACGAGCTGCGCACCCCGCTGACGACGATCCGGTTGGCCGGCGACGTTCTCTATGACCACCGTGCCACGTTCCCGCCGGCGGTCGAACGCACGGCCGAGCTCCTGCACACGCAGGTCGAGCGCTTCGAGCTGCTGCTGAGCGACCTGCTCGAGATCAGCAAATACGACGCCGGGTCGGTGCAGCTGGAGACTGAGCCCACGAACCTGGTGCACCTGGCCGAGGACGCCATCGAAGGGTTGCGCTCGCTCGGCGACTCCAAGGGCACGGTGCTGACCCTGGTGGCACCGGGCGGGCACCTCGACGCGGACGTCGATCCCCGCCGCATCCGCCGCATCATGCACAACCTGATCGGCAATGCCATCGAGCACGGAGAGGGCAAGCCGATCATCGTGTCCGTCGACAGCAACGAGAGCGCGGTGGCCCTGTCGGTGCGCGACTACGGCATGGGTATGAGCCAGGCCGAGATGGCCCACGTTTTCGACCGGTTCTGGCGGGCCGACCCGTCGCGCAAGCGCACCATCGGCGGCACCGGCCTCGGCCTGTCGATCTCCCTCGAAGACGCCGTCGTGCACGGCGGCTGGCTGCAGGTCTGGTCGCACCCGGGGGAGGGGTCGTGCTTCCGGCTGACCCTGCCGCGCAGCGCGAACGGAACGCTGTCGAGCTCGCCGAGCCCGCTGCCCCCGGCCGATGCAGGCGGCGGCACGGCCGCCGGAGAAACGGGAGGGCACTATGCGTAGTCGAACCCGGATGTTCGCTGGCCTGGTCGCGCTCGCGGTGGCCCTGACCGGATGCGCGGGAATCCCGCGCGACGGAGGCGTGCGCGCGGGGCAGACCGTGCAGCCCGGCGCCACCCCGGCACCCGTGTTCCTGCCCTCGCGACCGCAGAAGGACGCCACCCCCGAGGCGATCCTGCGCGGCTTCATCGACGCGGCGACGAGCCCCGACAACGACTACGCGATAGCGCGGGAGTTCCTGGCTCCGAACTACAGCAGCTCCTGGGAGCCCGACTCCGGGGTGACCATCGACGACGCCACCGGGCGCAGCATCGTCTCCGTCGGCGAGGGTCAGATGCAGTTCTCGGTGAATCCGGTCGCCGAGGTGGATGAGCGCGGCGAGTACCGCGAGGTCGAGTCGCCCACCGCGGTGGCGTTGCGCTACCAGTTCGTGCAGGTCGGCGGCCAGTGGCGCATCGGCGCGGCCCCGAACGGCACGGTCGTCGATCGGAATATCTTTCAAGATGTCTTCACCGCCCAGGCGCTCTACTTCTTCGACCCGGGCTTTAGCTACCTGGTGCCCGATCTGCGCTGGTACCCGCGCAGTGGGGCTACTCTGACGAAGATCGTCAACGGACTGCTCGAGGGCCCGAGCCCCTGGTTCACCGGAGCCGTCGTGACGGCGTTCCCCGACGGCACCAAGCTCACCGCCGATGCCGTGCAGGTCATCGCCAGGGACGCCATGGTCGACCTCAACAGCGAAGCGCTGAACGCCGACCGGGTCACCCTGCAGCGAATGAAGGCCCAACTGTCCAACAGCCTTCCGCCCGGGCTGTCCGCCACCATCACCGTCAACCGCAACCTGCAGGACATCGCCGAGTTGAGTGCGAACGCCCCGACCGCGAATTCCCGCGTCGACGCCCGGGCGCTGATCCTGCGCGAGGGCGAATTCGGATTCCTGGCGGCAAGCGGTTCCTCGATCAGCCCGATCGCCGGATTGTCCGGCTCGATCGTCGCCCTGGACCCGACCTCCGTCACCCTCTCGCCCGGTCAGACCGCGGCCGCCGTGCTGACGGGAACGGGAGTGTACGGCGTCAGGGTCGGTGACGACCCGGTGCAGCTCGATCCCCGCCAGGGGTTGATCGCGCCTGCCATCGACAATTACGGCTTCGTCTGGTCGGTGCCCGCCGCCCGCCCCGGTGAACTGTTCGTGTACGGCCCGAACGGCGAAGCGACCGCCGTCCCTACACCGTGGCCGGAAGTCTCGGCGATCCAGTCGTTGCGCGTGTCGCGGGACGGCACTCGGCTGATCGCCCTGCTCCAGTCGGGCAAGGACAGCCGATTTGTCGTCAGCGCCATCGCCCGGGACAAGAGCACCCCGGTCGCGCTGGGCGACGCGGTGCTTCTGGCCGCGCCGGGAGGCACGGCCGTGGACGCGGCCTGGATCGACGAACTCACCGTGGCCTGCCTGACCCGCCTCCCCAGCGGTGAGGGACGGATCGTGGCCTTGCAGCTGGGTGGACTCACCACGCGCCTCGAGTCCGCGCCGGACAGCGTCACCATGGTCGGCAGCAACAACCTGCGCGACCTGCGTGCGCTCTCGTCCACGGGCGGTCTCCTGGTGCAGCGCGGTGCCGGCTGGCAGGAACGACTCGGCGGTGTCACCCTCCTGGCCACCCAGCAGGGCATCGGCGGGTAGCCCCTCCACCGATCGTGCGGAAGCCGGTTCTGCACCGGTTCGAGCCCCGCGCCCGGGCCGGCCGGGCCTGGCCCCACGATGGCGGGATGCGCCCTCCAGCCGGCCTCTCCCGGGCTGCCCTCGACGCGTGGGCAGTTCTGATGCCCACCGAGTGCAGCGGCTGCGGCATGCCCGACCGGGCCCTGTGCGGGGTCTGCCGGGCAGCCCTGGCACCGCGGGCGCACAGCTCCGAACGATCGGGTGTCCTGGTGTGGTCCGCTTTGGACTACTCCGGCGTGGCCAGGCGGGTCCTGGGAGCGTTCAAGGACGGTGGCCGAACGGATGCCGCCGGCGCGCTGGCCGGTCCGCTCCGGGTCGCCGTGGCTGCGGCGCTGGCCATCATACCGGAGGGTGCCGGGGTGCACCTCGTGACCGTCCCCTCGTCACAGCAGGCGTGGCGCATCCGTGGCTATCACCCGGTGGAGCTGCTGCTCCGTCACTCCGGGCTCCGGCCGACTCGGTTGCTCCGTACCGTGGGCGAGACGCAGGACCAGGTCGGACTGGGCAGCGCAGAGCGAGGCCGGAATCGAACGGGTTCGCTGGTCGCGAACCGGTCGCTGTCCGGCCTCCGTATCCTGGTCGTCGACGACATCCTGACCACTGGGGCAACCGTGCTCGAGGTGCGACGTGCCCTGCTCGCTGCGGGCGGCGAGGTCGTCGGCGTGGCCACTCTGGCGGAAACACGGCGTCGTTTCCCCGTTGCCGAAAGTACATCGAAAACAGATTGACAAAAGGCTGTGACTTATCCGGCGCGCACGGCTACGGTGGGTCGTGAAGGCGCGTAATAATCGCCCAGATACGGGCGGTTCGCCAGATCTGGAGGTCGTCATGGAAATTAACATCGTTGGACGAAACCTAGGGATCACTGATCGTTTCCGCGAGTATGCCACCGAGAAGGCCGAGAAGGTCGCCGGTCTTGCCGAGAAGGCGCTGGCTCTCGAGATCAAGCTGAGTCGCCACCGGGAGAAGAACGGCGCCACGGGCAACGACCGGGTCGAACTGACCCTGATCGGCAAGGGGCCGATCGTTCGAGCCGAAGCCGACGGCTCCGACAAGTACGCGGCGTTCGACGTCGCCCTGGGGCGGTTGCTCGAACGGGTGCGCCGCGCCAAGGACCGCCAGAAGCTGCACCGCGGCGGGGCCCACCGTCCCATCTCGTTGCACGACGCGGCATCCGTCGATTTCAGCGTGGTCGACATCAAGCCGGCCGACGCCGAGGTGCTCGAGCGGGTGCGCACCGGAGCAATCCCCGTCGTGAACGCGGAGACGCCGGCAACCGAAGAACCGGACGACGTCTACAACCCCGTCGTCATCCGCCGCAAGGTTTTCGCGGCCGCACCGATGACCGTCGACGACGCCCTCTACTTCATGGAACTCGTCGGCCACGACTTCTACCTGTTCCAGGATGCCGTAACCAAGCGTCCGAGCGTCGTCTACCGTCGCAAGGGCTGGGACTACGGCGTGATCGAACTGGACGAGAACGCCGATGAGGCCGGGGAGGTCGTGCCGCCCTCTCGGGAGCGCAGCAACTGACCATCCAGCCTTGTTATAGTTGCCGCATGCCGGACGTTGTGAGCGTGCGGCAACGACGACAGGCGTGTGCACACGCCGTGACGACTAGTGGAGTGCATTCGTGGCCTCAATTCTGGAAAAAGTACTTCGTGTTGGTGAAGGGCGTCTGCTGCGCCGTCTCGAGCAGTATGCGAAGGCCACCAATGCGTTGGAAGATGACTTCAGCCACCTCACCGATGAGGAGTTGAAGAACGAGACCGTGGTGCTGCGTGAGCGCTACTCGGGCGGTGAGTCGCTGGACGACTTACTGCCCGAGGCGTTCGCCGCCGTGCGTGAAGCCTCGACCCGCACCCTGGGACTGCGCCACTTTGATGTGCAGCTGATGGGCGGGGCGGCCCTGCACCTCGGCAACATCTCCGAAATGAAGACCGGTGAGGGCAAGACCCTCGTGGCCACGACGGCGGCCTACCTGAACGCCATCACCAGCCGCGGCGTGCACATCATCACGGTCAACGATTACCTCGCCAGCTACCAGAGCGAGCTGATGGGTCGCGTGTTCCGTGCCCTCGGCATGACCACCGGCTGCATCCTGTCCGGCCAGACGCCGGCCCAGCGCCACGAGCAGTACCTGGCCGACATCACCTACGGCACGAACAACGAGTTCGGGTTCGACTACCTGCGCGACAACATGGCCTGGCAGTCCTCCGACATGGTGCAGCGCGGGCACTACTTCGCCATCGTCGATGAGGTCGACTCGATCCTGATCGACGAGGCGCGCACGCCCCTGATCATCTCCGGTCCTGCCTCCGGCGAGGCCAACCGTTGGTTCACCGAGTTCGCGAGCCTGTCGACCAAGCTCATCCCCGACGTCGACTTCGAGGTCGACGAGAAGAAGCGCACCGTGGGCGTGCTGGAACCCGGCATCGAAAAGGTCGAGGACTACCTCGGCATCGACAACCTCTACGAGTCCGCGAACACCCCGCTGATCTCCTTCCTGAACAATGCGATCAAGGCCAACGCCCTGTTCAAGAAAGACAAGGACTACGTCGTGATGAACGGCGAGGTGCTGATCGTCGATGAGCACACCGGGCGCATCCTGATGGGCCGTCGCTACAACGAGGGTATCCACCAGGCGATCGAGGCCAAGGAGGGCGTCGCGGTCAAGGCGGAGAACCAGACCCTGGCGACGGTCACCCTGCAGAACTACTTCCGGCTCTACTCGAAGCTGTCCGGCATGACCGGTACCGCGGAGACCGAGGCGGCCGAGTTCATGAGCACGTACAAGCTCGGCGTGGTGTCCATCCCCACGAACAAGCCGATGAAGCGTATCGACCAGTCCGACCTGATCTACAAGAACGAAGAGGCCAAGTTCGGCCAGGTCGTCGAGGATATCGTCGCCCGGCACGAAAAGGGGCAGCCGGTCCTGGTCGGAACGACGAGCGTCGAGAAGAGCGAATACCTGTCGCGCTTGCTCGCCAAGAAAGGCGTGCGGCACGAGGTGCTCAACGCCAAGAACCATGCCCGGGAGGCCGCGATCGTCGCGCAGGCCGGACGTCTGGGCTCGGTGACCGTCGCCACCAACATGGCCGGTCGAGGCACAGACGTCATGCTCGGCGGCAACGCCGAGTTCCTCGCCGTCGCCCAGATGAACGCGAAAGGCCTGAGCCCGGTCGAAACCCCCGAGGACTACGAGACCGCCTGGGACGACGTGTTCGACGCCGTCAAGGCCGAGGTCGCCGTGGAAGCTGCGAAGGTCGTCGACGCCGGCGGCCTCTACGTGCTCGGCACCGAACGGCACGAGTCGCGCCGCATCGACAACCAGCTGCGCGGTCGCAGCGGACGCCAGGGTGACCCGGGCGAGAGCCGCTTCTACCTGTCGCTGACCGACGACCTGATGCGCCTCTTCAACGCCGGCGCCGCCGAGAGCCTGATGGGCCGCCAGGGGATTCCCGACGACATGGCGATCGAATCCAAGGTCGTCAGTCGAGCCATCCGTAGCGCGCAGGCGCAGGTCGAGGGCCGCAACGCCGAGATCCGCAAGAACGTGCTCAAGTATGACGACGTTCTGAACCGTCAGCGCGAGGCGATTTACGGCGACCGCCGGCACATCCTGGAGGGCGACGACCTCCACGAGCGCACGCAGCGCTTCCTGGAAGACGTCGTCGACGAGGTCCTCGAGGTGCACACAGGCGAAGGCAACGGCGACGACTGGGACTTCGATGCCCTGTGGACCGAGCTCAAGACGCTGTACCCGGTGGGACTGACCATTGACGAGGTCGTTGCCGAGGCCGGCAACCGCGGCAAGATCAACCGCGACTTCATGCGCCGTGAGATTCTCTCGGATGCCAAGGTCGCTTACCTGCACCGAGAAGAGTCGCTGGGTTCACCGGCGATGCGTGAACTCGAGCGCCGCGTCGTCTTGTCGGTCATCGACCGCCGCTGGCGCGAGCACCTTTACGAGATGGACTATCTGAAGGACGGCATCGGCCTGCGCGCCATGGCCCAGCGCGACCCCCTGGTGGAGTACCAGCGCGAGGGCTTCGTCATGTTCCAGCAGATGATGGGCCAGATTCGCGAGGAGACCGTCGGTTTCCTGTTCAACCTCGAGGTCGAGGTCAGCCAGGCCCCCGGCGCCGTCGCCGGTCCCATCGTCGCCGCCAAGGGACTCGCCCCGGCCGCGGCCGCGGGTGAGAAGCTCAGCTACACCGCCCCGAGCGATTCGGGCGGAGTCGAAGTACGCAACCAGCGCGGACAGATCCAGCAGGCCGCTACCGACCGTGCCCGCCGGGCGAGCGCCGCGGCTCCCGCCGATGAGGCGGAGACGGACGTGGTGGCCGGACCGCCCCAGCGCGGCGCGTTCGGCCAGCGCGGCGACGACTCGAAGCCCGTTCCGGTCAATCGCTCCGAACGGCGCGCTCAGGGCAAGAAGTAGCCCGGTCAGGTGAGTGCGCCTTCATCGAACGATGGAGGCGCTCCCGGGGCCCAGAGCCGCCCGCACCGCGTGGATGCCGTTCATCACGGCGGGGCTCCGCGTCCGGTAAGCGAATTCGACGGAGATTCTCGGATGAAACTGCCTTTTCGGAGTTTTTAGAGTCGATTCCGGCGAAATCTCCGTCGAATTCGTTCGGGCTGCGCGGCGGAGTTCGACGGGGATCCGAACCGCTCGAGCGCCGCCGCGCATCCGGCGGGTCTTGTGGCCAGCATGGGAGAATCGACCCGCCGGGCCGGACCTCCGCGCTGGTCCCGCACTGGTCCGCAGCGGTCACACACGTTCGAGTCGCGTCGCGGTTCACTGCGCGCCTACCTCGGCAGTGGGAACAATCCCCTTGGAGCGCGCCCCCGGGGCGAGGGCTCATTTCTCCCGCGGAGCCGGTTGTCACAACACGTTGATAGCGCTGGCCCGCCAGCGTTGGTCCATTCCTTCCAGGCGCAGGGCCACGGCGCGAACGCGAACCTTACTGTGCACCATCACGACGGCCTCGATCACGCCGTCTCGCGGCTCGGAAATCGTGACCCGCCCGATCGTGAACGCGGGCCGCTGGGCCTTCTGCCCCTTGACGGCGCGCGCCCGTGCCGAGAGCACCACCCGTTTCAGCAGGTGCCGGTAAACGTCGTCGCTGACCCACCGGGCGAGCTGGTCGAGCTCTCGGGCGCCGGCAAGCACCTCGATCACGCAGCGGGTGAGGTTGATCAGCAGTGGCTCCGGGTCTGGCAGCTGGTCCCTGCTGCTCGGTTGGTGGCCGAAGAAGTCGTCCTGGACGAACTTGTTGTCCCTTGACCGGGGTTGGCGTGCCGGGGTGTTGGCTGGATCGCTCATGACTCCTCCGAGGTGCGTGAGTCCGCTGCCGGCGGCACACCTGCCGTGGCAATCGGGTGGTTCAAGGGGTTCGGGTGGATCCGGCGTGCGATGGAGCAGACATTCGGTGGAGCAGGTGTTGGCGAGGGTCAGGCACCCCCACGCGGGGGGTACGGGCCGTGCTCGACACTCAATCAGCCGGGGACGGTGGTGTCGAGTGCTTTTAAGACCTGTGGATAACCCGGGCAGGATGTTGGTCGTGCGGGCTAACTTCGGGACTGTGCGCTGGGACAACCTTTTCGATGACCTCGAGGGGCAGCTCGAACACGAGTTGCATGCCGAGGAGATCGAC
Organism: Cryobacterium sp. TMT2-17-1; assembly: GCF_004402765.1. Lineage (NCBI taxonomy): Bacteria > Bacillati > Actinomycetota > Actinomycetes > Micrococcales > Microbacteriaceae > Cryobacterium > Cryobacterium sp. TMT2-17-1. The sequence goes on along the minus strand of NZ_SOGC01000024.1, from coordinate 74,120 downwards.
CTGCGCGCCGAAGAAGAACGGTTGCGGCTGGGTCGGCTGTCTCTGCGTAACCGATTGACCAACCTCGCGCGCACTCCCGACGTCGCCGCAGATCCCCGGAAAGGATCAGAGCCCTGGACCGGGTCGGTCCCCGGTGCGGGTGTGCTGAGGATCGTGCTCGCGACGGGGGAGACGATCGCCGTGCGGCCGACCACATTCGGGCGGGATTGGCTGGCGGGTGACCTGCTGGACTCCGTCTCCGCCGGTTCCCAGTGCGTGCTCCCGCTGGCCGCCGTGGCCGGGGTCGTCCTGCGCCGGGGGGAGATCCCCGGATCGCTCGGCACCGAGCCCGAATCCGCAGCCCGGGTCGTGGACCGCATCGGCCTGGCGTTCGTGTTGCGAGACCTCTGCCGACGGCGCTCCAACTTGGAGGTGCACACCCGTGCCGGTGTGCTCCCCGGCACCATCGACCGGGTGGGCCGGGACCACATCGACCTGGCCCTGCACGCGCCGGGTACCCTGCGCCGCGAAGCGGAGGTGCACCAGTACCGCATCGTGCCGGTAGGCGAGATCCAGCTCGTACGGCTGGCCTAACCCTCTGGCCAAACCCTCTGGCCTAACCCTCTGGCCTAACCCTCTGGCCTAACCCTCTGGCCTAACCCTCTGGCCAAACCCTCTGGCCTAATCCTCTGCGCCAACGCTCTGCGCCAACCGTCCGCGCTGAGCCGCCGTGCCTTTCGCGTTCACAGCCCGCAGCAACTCGTCCGAACGAATTCGACGGAGATTTGAGTCTGAACAGCCCGTTTGGGCTCGAGAACGGTTGTTTGACCAAGAATCTCCGTCGAATTGGTTCAACGCCGGGGACAGCGGTCCGCCTGGATGAGCAGCGTGCCCCCGTGCGGTCAGCCCTGACCCTCCGGGAGCAGCACAACCACACGACGAGGATGCATCAATCTAGCCGGGTCAGTCGTCGGGACGGATGATCGTGCCGCCGGACAGCTCGGGGATGTTCCCGAAGTCCGACTGCTGCCACAGCGACATGCGCCGGGCCTCTTCGTACTTGGCCTCGATGAAAGACTCGAGCACGATCCGTTCGACCCGCCACACGCCCGCGCTGCCGGCCCCGATCGTGCCTGCGCCGCCCGCCGGGGTGCTCTGGGTGCCGAGCCGGATGGCCGGCAGCTCACCGGTGCGCACCAGCTCCAGCACCTCGGCCACCGTCAACGAGAGGATCTCCGCGGTGTCGGCCAGGGTGAGGAACCGGCCCACACTGGAAGCAGCCCCGGAATCGTTCATGGATCGATTATCCGTCGGCGGGCGGGCCCTAATCGGGGCGGAGTGAGGCTGTGGATAACTTTCCCGCGTGGGGGCGAAGACGACCACGATGGACGTCGAGGCGGATTCCCGGGTCAAACGGAGTTTCGAGTCGAAACTATTGAGTCGGCACCATCGATCCGGCTCCATCGAGTCAGCACCAATTGAGTCAGTATTGGGGAGGCAGGCGCCCGTGAGCAAGACCGCCAGGAACGCACGACCGAAATTCTGGTTCGATCCGCGATTCGCGATCGGGCTGGCGCTCGTGGTCGCCGCCGTCGGAGGCGTCTATCTGATCGTCTCCGCCGCCGACCGGTCCACGGCGGTGTTCACCGCGCGCTCGGCGCTCGCCGTCGGGGACCGAGTGGAGGCATCCGACCTCATGGCCACGCAGGTGCGGCTTGGTGTAACGGGAGACCTGTACGTGACCCCCGACGGGCTGCCGGATGACGGGCTGGTCGTCACCCGCACGATCGCCGCCGGGGAACTCGTGCCTGCGTCCGCGGTCGGGCGCACCGCCGGCACCGAGGTCACGAGCGTGGTCGTTGAGCTGACCAGCGCCCTGGCCTCGAACATCGGTCCCGGCTCCGTGGTCGACGTCTGGTCCGCCCGCAAAACGGACCCGAACACGTTCGGGCCGCCGACGGTGCTCGTCGACCAGGCCGCGGTCGTGCGTCTGGTCGAGTCCACGGGGCTCGTGGCGGGAGGCGGCATCCGAACACTTGAGATCCTGGTGCCGAAGGGAGCCGTCGCGGCGGTGCTGGAGTCCATCGCGAACCGCGACGCCATCGCGGTTGTGCCCGTCAACGCACCGCTGGAGAAGTAAACGTGGCCACCATCGCACTGGCACTCGACCGGAACACCGAAGACCGTTTGCTGATCGACATCATCGAGCAGGGCCATGTGATCGTGGCGCGTTCGACGACTGCGGGCGAAGTGATCCTCGCCCTGCGGCAGCGCGCGCCCGAGGTGGTGATCGTCGGAGCCGGCCGCAGCACGCTCACGGCCGAGCTGATCACCGCCTGCGACGCCCACGGCGCCCGGGTGATCGCGCTCGCCGCCAACGACCAGGACCGACGCAATGCGGCCGGGCTCGGCCTCTTCGACGTGGTCGACGCCGCCGCCGACTGGGCCGAGACTGAGGCGCTGATCGGCGCCGGGGTCGCCATTCCGCTGCGGGTCGGCGATCCGGCGGGCTTGCCCGGCACAAAACGGCTGGGCACGGTCATCGCCGTCTGGGGGCCGGCCGGCGCCCCGGGGCGCACCACTCTGGCGATCAACATCGCGGCGGAGATCGCCGCTGCCGGGCATACCGTCGCCCTGGCGGACATCGACACCTACAGCGGTTCGGTGGCGCCGAGCCTGGGGATGCTCGACGAGGCGCCGGGCTTCGCCGCTGCGTGCCGACTGGCCGGCTCGGACAGCTTCACCCGGTCCGAATTTGAGCGCATCGCGCAGCGCTACAACTCACCACAGGGAGCCTTCTGGGTGCTCACCGGCATCGGGCGGCCGTCGCGCTGGCCCGAGCTCTCCACCGAGCGGGTGACGCGCACCATCAACGCGCTCCGTGTCTGGGTCGACTACGTCGTGCTCGACACCGGGTTCAGCCTTGAGAGCGACGAGGAGATCTCCAGTGACCTGTTCGCCCCGCGCCGCAACGCGGCCACCCTGACGGGCCTCGGACTGGCTGACCACGTCGTCGCCTGCGGCCTCGCCGACCCGGTCGGGATGGCCCGGTTCCTGCGCGCCTGGGTGGACCTGGCCGAGGTGGTCACGACCGATCAGGTCAGCGTGGTCATGAACCGGGTGCGCCGGGGCGCGGTCGGGCTGGATGCGAACGGGCAGGTCGTATCGGCGCTCCGCCGGTTCGGCGGCATCGAGTCGCCGATCCTGGTGCCGCAGGACCAGGTGTCCACGGATGCGGCCATCGTCGCCGGGCGCACGCTGCGGGATGCCGCGCCGAAGTCCCCGGCGCGCACCAGCATCCGTCGCTTCGTGCGCACGGAGCTGCTGCCGGTGCCCGCGCCCGCCACGGGGCGACGGCGCCGGGAATCGAGATGGCGCCGGCCAGCGGTGGCCACCTGAGCCCACCGTCGGCGTCGAATCCCGCGTCGAACCCCGCGTCGACTTGCGCGTCGACCCTTGTGCCGACCCCGGTGCGGAAGGCCGCACCGGCGCTCATTCCTGAAGCGGGATCACCTCAACCCGGTCGCCGGGGCCCGTGACGACCAGCACCCGCTTTCCGGTTACGCCGGTGAGGGCCTGGGCGAGATGCTCCACCGTTGCCGAGCTACCGGCGCCGTCGGCGCGCTTTAGCACGAAGACGGCCGCGCCTCCGGTCGCTGCGCCGATTGCGAGGCTAAGGGGTTCCGGGTCGGCGTCCGTTACCAGGAGCACGCGGCCGATGGTGCGCGCCGGCTGCGGGGCCTCTGCACTCACCGAGCGGTCTCGTCGCCAGACAGCGAAATGATACCCAGCGGCGAGGCCGGTGGCTACCAGCAGCCCCAGCGAGGCCCGCACCCGGTCGATCACGCTGTCCCCGGTGAAGTCGCCGAGGGCGAACTCGAAGAGCCGGTAGCCGATCACCAGAAGCGTCACGATGGCAACGACCGCGCTCACGCCGAACACCAGGATCAGGTACACCCTTCGTCCCGTGGAGCGGACCTCCGCGGGGGAGAGCGGCGTCGTAGGCTGCCAGGCCAGCCACCACACCGGGCCGCCGACGACGAGGGCGCTGATGCCGCCCAGCAGGAGGGTTCGGGTTCCTGAACCGGCGAGCGGGGTGGTCGTGGCGGCGAGGATCGCGTTCACGACCACGCCCAGCCCGGAGGCCGCGGCCACGAGACCCACGCCGGAGGTCACAAGCTTCGTCGCCACCCTCGTCGTGTCCGACCGGGCCAGGGTCAGGCCCCGGTGGTAGCTCCAGACGAGTGCGCCGATGAAGGCGACCGAGACGCCGAAACCCAGTAGGTCGAGGATGTCGGTGACCGGGTCGGTGCGGTCGATAGCCAGTCTGAGCAGCAGGAACAGCACGGTTCCGACCCCGCTCAGCGTCAGGATGGCCGCCCCGGCCACGCCGACGGCCACGACCATTAGATCGGCGAGGCCGCCGCGCAGGTCGCGGGCCTGGCTGCGGATCCAGTGCCACCACCAGATGACCAGCCCGCCGGCGAACCAGATGAGCGCCTGGAGGGTCAACTCCCACCAGGGTTCGCCCGGGGTGAGGCTCGGTGCGGCGTCGACGGCGGCGTCGAGAAGAGAGCTGAGGGCCGTGACGGCGCCGCCCACCGCGATCACGAGACCGAAGACGGAACCGAGGATCGGGGCCACGGTGACCAGCTGGGTGGGGCTCTTCTCCTCGTGCCGGGACATCCACAGGTGCCAGACCCACACGCCGGCCCAGACCACTCCGGTGGCGAAGAGACGCGGTTGCCAGTCCCCGCGCACGAGCACGGCCGCCGTGGTCAGCAGGGCGGTGCTGAACGTGACAAGGGAGACCGTATACAGGCCGGCCAGGTAGAGCCCCCAGGCGACGGATGATCGTTCCGCGCCGTCCATTCGGCGCCACAGCACCCACCAGAGTACGGCCGCGAACGGGCCGGCGATGAGGGTGAACGCGAGCGAGCGGGCGAGCCCGGTGATGTCGCTGGAGGCAAGTGCGTTGCCGGTGTCGAGGAGGCGCCCGAGCAGTCCGCTCACTCCGATGGCGGCAATCACGACCAGGGCGAAGAGCAGAATGTATACGATCACCCGGCGTACCGTGGGCTGGGCCGCGCTCTCCCCGGATGGCGTCGATTTGCGCACCGCGATCACGATGCCGGCGATACCGCCGCCGATCACCAGGACGGCAACCAGCAGCACCACGCTGACCATCAGGAACCGGCCTTCGGATTCGGGCAAATGTTGAGTTCGTAGGGGGCGTCATCGATCAACCACGTGCCGTCGACGGCCACCAGGTCGAAGACACCCTGGGTCGCGTACTCGTCGGCTCCGAAGAGGCCGCTGCCGTAGGAGGTGACGATGGACACCTTCACGTCGGCCGACTCGGCCCGCTCGGTGGTCGACACGAGAGTGACCCGCATGTTGTCGGTGGGGCCCCGGTCGAAGTCCTCGCAGCCATTGAACGCGTCCTCGGTGAGGTACGCGCCAGCGGCCTGCTCGTCGCCGTCGATGACGGCCGCGGAATAGTCCTGGACGAGGCCTTCCGGGGTGTCGGCGTCAAGCTGTTCGGGTTCGCCGCCGGTGAAGACGACGATGAGGGCGATGACCACCAGCGCTCCGATCACGGACAGTAGGACAACCAGGGTCCGATCGGGCTTTCCATTTGCTGTGCTCATCTGTTCAGCATGGCCCAAACTACGAGACGGCACCACGACGGCGGTGGCACGTGTCCGGGGGACCTAGGCTATTGCTGTGTCGACGCTCAGTAATCTCGTACTCGCCCAGGGCCGCAGCAGTGCGGAGGATGTGGACTGGCTCCATATGCTTGTCGCGGATGGCCAGCTCCTGGCCGATCTCGCCTTCGCGGACATCGTCGTGTGGGTGCCCAGCAGCACCGGGAGCTTCGTGGCCGTCGCCCACGCTAGGCCGTCGAGCGCCGCCACCCTCTTCTATCGTGACTTCGTCGGGCAGAGCATCAAGGTCGAGTGGCGACAGCAGGTCACCGAGGCTTTCGAAACGGCGAGGATCGTCGACACCACGGCCCCCGACTGGTACGAGGAGACCCCTACCCGGGTTCGCGCGATCCCGGTGCGGCGGCGGCTCAGTTCCACGGGTTCCCAGATCTCGGACACGCCGGTGGCGGTGCTCACCCGGCACACCAACCTGAGTGAGGCGCGCACGCCGAGCCGGCAGGAGCTGACCTTCAACGACTGCGCCAATGACCTCTTCGCCATGATCGCGTCCGGCGATTTTCCCGATCTGGGCGCCCCCACCGGCCCGAGGCGCGGCGCCCCGCGCGCCTCGGACGGACTCATCCGTCTCGACGTCGACGGCGTGACCACGTTCGCGAGCCCGAATGCCCTCTCCGCCTTCAACCGAATGGGGTTCGCCGACGAGCTGGAGGGCGAGTCCCTCGCCGAGGTGACCACGAGCCTGCTCACTGGAACGGCGGTTGTCGACGAGACCCTGCCGCTCGTGGTCACCGGCCGGGCGCCATGGCGCACCGACGTGGAGGCCCGCGGCGTGACGGTCTCGCTGCGTGCCATCCCGATCCGCAACCGGGGCGAACGGATCGGAGCCATCGTGCTCTGCCGGGACGTCACCGAGCTGCGGCACCAGGAACGTGAGCTGATCACGAAGGATGCCACCATCCGGGAGATTCACCACCGGGTCAAGAACAACCTGCAGACGGTGGCCTCGCTCCTGCGGATCCAGGCGCGCCGCACGCATTCCGACACGGCCAGGGAAGCGCTCAACCAGGCGATGCGCCGCGTGGCCGCCATCGCCGTCGTGCACGACACACTTTCCGAGGGCCTCAGCCAGAAGGTCGACTTCGACGTGGTGTTCGACCGGGTGTTGCTGCTGATCATGGAGGTGGCGTCCGCGCACAACACGACGGCGCATCCGAAGTCGTCCGGCAGTTTCGGCATTCTTCCCAGCGCCTACGCGACGCCGCTCGCCCTCGCGCTGACAGAGCTCGTGACGAACGCCGTCGAGCATGGGCTGGCCGGACGCGAGGGGGAGGTGTCGATCGAGGCCGAGCGTAACGAGGAGACCCTCACCGTGCGGGTGCGGGACAACGGCACGGGCCTGCCGGAGGGCAAGGTCGGGTCGGGACTCGGAACCCAGATCGTGCGCACCCTGATCCAGGGAGAGCTTAGCGGCAGTATCGACTGGCACACCATGATGGGCAGCGGCACCGAAGTGACCATCGAGATCCCGCTGCGGTACATGCGCGAAGCGTAGGGCCGGGCGCGGGGTGGCGCCGTGGGGTGTCGCCTCGGGTGCCGAGCGCGTCGCGCGCAACGAAGAAAGGCCCGGCTGTTCAGCCGGGCCTTTCTCTGTGATCCCGTGGTGCGGGGGAGCAGTGGTGCGGGTGGGGGGCGTGCTAGGACGCGCGCCGGGCCCGGGCCGCGCGTCGCTTGAGCGCGCGACGCTCGTCTTCGCTCAGTCCACCCCAGACGCCGGAGTCTTGTCCGGTTTCGAGGGCGTACTGCAGACACACCTCGGTGACGTTGCAACGGGCGCAGACCGACTTGGCCTTCTCGATCTGGTCCACAGCGGGGCCAGTATTACCGACCGGAAAGAAGAGTTCCGGGTCGGCGGTGAGGCAGGCAGCTTTGTCGCGCCAGTCCATAGGGGTGCTCCTTTGTTGCAGGGATGCCTGGCCGATTGGCCGAAGATGAGAGGCTGCCGATTGCAGGAAGGGTAGTGGATCTACTCGTTCAGATCGACTCACGTCCCTGTGAGCGTCAACCGGGCCTCAAAAATGATCGCATAATGGTGGAGTCAAATCAATAGTTTTGAATGGGATATCTCTGTGAATGCACGGTCAGACCACAGCGGCGACGACGAGAACCAGGCCGGCCGGGTGCGTCGGCCGGGGGCCGTGCTGCTCCTCGCCGCGATCCTCTGCGCGGAGGCGGCCCTCCTCTGGGTCGCGGTCGCGTGGCTCATTCTCGAGTTGCTGATCGCGACGCCGACCTCCCTGGCCACGGCCCTCGCCATCCTGGTGCTGGTGCTGATCGCCGCGTCTTGGGTAACCGCCATCGCGGTCAACTCCCTGCGGCGCCGGTCCTGGATCCGGGGCGCTGCCGTCACCTGGCAGATGGTGCAGATCGCCGTCGCCATCGGCTCCTTCCAGGGGTTCTACGCCCGGCCCGACCTCGGCTGGGCGCTTCTTCTGCCGTCGGTCGTGGTCCTCGTGCTGCTGTTCCAGCGGCGCGTAATCGCAGAAACGACGTCAGCGCGCTCCGAGGACGGCTTGCCGCAGTAGCGGCGCAGTGGCGGCGCAGCAGGGCCGCAGCTGGGCCGCTCCGGCTTCGGCAGCGGCGGGGTGGGTAAGACGTGCGTTCGAGCGCTCCGGGGGCCGGTAGGGGCCACCTGCGGCCGGTCGGGGCAGCGTAGGGACCGTGCCGGGACTGTGCCGGCCGCGTGGCGGCATCCGTTTGGTCAGGCCGGCAGGCCGAGCTTCTTGCGCAGGCTCGCGACATGGCCGGTGGCCTTCACGTTGTAGAGGGCTAGCTCGACCATGCCGGTCTCGTCGATCACGACGGTGGAACGCAGCACGCCCGTGACGGTCTTGCCGTAGAGGTTCTTCTCGCCCCAGGCGCCGTAGCCCGTGTGCACCGCGAGGTCGGTGTCGCTGAGGAGCGCGAACGTGAGCTGCTCGGTCTCCTGGAACTTCTTTAGCTTGACCGGGGCATCCTTCGACACGCCGAGCACCTGGTAGCCGGCCGATGCCAGTGAGCTGAGGCTGTCGCGGAAGTCGCAGGCCTGCTTCGTGCAGCCGGGCGTCATCGCCGCCGGGTAGAAGTACACGACGACCTTCGAGCCGGCGAAATCGGCCAGCGACACGGCGTTCCCGTCCTGGTCGGACAGGGTGAACGGAGGTGCTTGGTCGCCGGTCGCGAGCCGCGTGGAATCGGTCATCCCCCCACGCTACTGGTCCCGCCTGTACCCATTTTCCGCCCATCCCTGACGAATTCGACGGTGATTTGGGGCCAGGCACCCGTTTTTTGGCCCTGCACGGCTTTCTAGAGCAAAATCTCCGTCGAATTCGTTCAATGCAGGGGCTGCTGGCTCGGGGTGGTGGGTGACAGGGGCTAGTGGGTGGGGGCGGCGGCGAAGGTGGCGAGCAAACGCTGCAGCGAGTCCAGGCGCACCTTGCCGGTCTCGCCGAGCTTGCCGGCGCTAACGGCCTCGTTGATCGCGCAGTCGGGCGAGTTCGGCAGGTGGGTGCAGCCGCGCGGACACTTTTGGGAGATCAGGGCCAGGTCGGTGAAGGCCTTGAGGATGTTGTCGGTGTTGATGTGGCCGAGACCGAAGGAGCGCACGCCGGGGGTGTCGATGACCCAGCCCCGGCCGGCATCCGTTTGCAGTCGCAACGAGATGGTCGACGAAGACGTGTGCCGGCCGCGGCCGGTCACCGTGTTGACGACTCCGACGGCGCGGTGGGCGCCCGGCACCAGGGCGTTGACGAGAGTGGACTTGCCGACGCCGGAGTGACCGACGAAGACCGTGTCGTGGCCGACCAGGGCGGCGGAGATCTCCGCCAGCGGCATGGCGTCGTCGCGGCTCTCGAAGACGGGCAGGTCGAGGCCGGCGAAGTTGCGGAGGAAGGCGGTGGGGTCGGCCAGGTCGGTCTTGGTAATGCAGAGAATGGGATTCACGCCCGCGTCGTAGGCGGCGACGAGGTAGCGATCGACGAGACGGATGCGCGGCTCCGGGTTGGCGGCGGCCACCACGATCAGCATCTGGTCGGCGTTGGCGACGATCACTCGCTCCACGGCGTCGGTGTCGTCTGCGCTGCGGCGCAGCAGCGTCGTGCGCGGCACGATCCGCACGATCCGGGACAGGCTGCCCGGTGCTCCGGTCGTGTCGCCGACGATGTCGACGCGGTCGCCGGTGACGACGGCCTGCTTGCGCAGTTCGCTCGCCCGGGCGGCGGTCACTCGGCGCTCGGCAGGCAGGTTCTCGTCGAGCATGACGGTGTACCGGCCCCGGTCGACCGAGAGGATGCGCCCGGTCAGCGCGTTCTCGTGGTCGGGGCGGGTCTTGGTGCGCGGTTTGCTGCCCTTGCGGTTGGGGCGCACACGCACGCTCGACTCGTCGAACTCGGGCTCATCGTCGTCGGCACTCGCCCACCACGTCACGACGGGGCTCCGGAAACGAGCGTCGACCAGAGGTCGGTGAACTGGGGAAGGGTTTTGGCGGTCGTGTCGATGTTCTCGATCAGCACGCCGGGAACGAGGAGACCGATCAGCGCGCCTGCGGTCGCCATCCGGTGGTCGTCGTAGGTGTTCCACGGCCCACCGTGCAGCGGGCGCGGGTCGATCCGCAACCCGTCGGGCAGCTCGGTGACGGAACCGCCGAGCCCGTTGATCTCCGCGGCGAGGGCCGCCAACCGGTCGGTTTCGTGGTGCCGGATGTGCCCGATCCCGGTGATCGTGCTCGGGGACTCGGCCAGGGCGGCCAGGGCCACGAGCGTGGGCGCGAGCTCTCCGCCGGTCGACAGGTCGAGCTCCACGCCCCGGATGCGGCCGGTCCCGGAGACCGTGAGCCGGTCGCCCTCCCGAGACACCTCGGCGCCGAAGCGCGGCAGCAGGTCGGCCAGGTCGGCGCCGACCTGGGTGGTGGTCTCGGGCCAGCCGGAGATGGTGACGCTGCCCCCGGCCACGAGGGCCGCGGCGAGGAACGGCGCCGCGTTCGAGAGATCGGGTTCGATGTCGACCTCGGCGCCCTGGATCGGGCCGGGAGCCACGATCCACTCGCCGACGGCCGGGCTGTGCACCGTGACGCCGCGCCGGGCCAGCGTGGCGATGGTCATCTCGATGTGCGGCAGGCTGGGCAGGCGCTCGCCGGAATGGCGCAGGTGCAGGCCCTGCCCGAAGCGCGGCGCGGCGAGCAGCAGGCCGGAGACGAACTGGCTCGACGTGGACGCGTCGATGGTGATTTCCCCGCCGACTAGCGTGCCGGTGCCGTGCACGGTGAAGGGCAGGGCGCCGCGACCGTCGTCGTTGATGTCGGCGCCGAGGGCCCGCAGGGACGAGATGGTGGTGCCCATCGGGCGGCGGCGTGCGCCGGCGTCCCCGTCGAAGGTGGTCGGCCCGAGGCCGAGCGTCGCGACCGGCGGCAGGAAACGCATCACGGTGCCGGCGAGACCGCAGTCGACGGTCGTCGACCCGAGCAGCTCCCCGGGGGTGATCCTCAGGTCGGAACCGAACTCCCCGGCGCCGGGGGCCTCCTCGATGACGGTGCCCAGTTGACGCAGCGCCGCGACCATCAAGTCGCTGTCCCGCGAGTGCAGCGGGGCACGCAACAGCGACGGATGCGCGGCGAGGGCGCTGAGCACCAGCTCCCGGTTGGTCAGCGACTTCGACCCCGGCAGGGATACGGACGCTGAAAGCGGGCCGGCGGCCGTCGGAGCGGGCCAGCGGGCATCCGTCACCTCGGGCGACGTGTCGCCGTAGGGATCGAACTCAGGCTTGGAATATCTCGAGATCAACATCGGTTATCAGAATAGTCGGTGATGAAAAAAAGAGGGAGGCCAGGGTGACGCTGTCCATGGTGCTGGAGCGACCTGCGGTCGTTTCACGCGACGGCTTAGGATTGTCCGTGATGACAACCGATGCGATCGAAATGCGAGACCTGTTCGAAGAGCAGGCGCTGCCCTTTATCGACCAGCTGTACGCCGCGGCCATGCGCATGACGCGCAACCCCTCCGACGCCCAGGATCTGGTTCAGGAAACGTTCGTGAAAGCGTTCGCTGCGTTCAAACAGTTCGAGCAGGGCACCAATCTCAAGGCCTGGCTGTACCGCATCCTGACCAACACCTTCATCAACACGTACCGCAAGAAGCAGCGTGAGCCGTTCCAGGGCACCATCGACGATCTCGCGGACTGGCAGCTCGGCGGCGCGGAGTCCCGCACGGCGATGGCGAATCGTTCGGCGGAGGCCGAGGCCATCGACCACCTGCCGGACAGCGCCGTCAAGGACGCTTTGCAGTCCATCCCGGAGGACTTCCGGCTGGCTGTCTACTTCGCCGACGTGGAGGGGTTCTCTTACCAGGAGATCGCCGAAATCATGAAAACACCCATTGGCACCGTGATGAGTCGCCTGCATCGTGGCCGGCGCCTCCTGCGCGACCTGTTGGCCGGTTACGCCCTTGAGCGCGGCCTGGGAACAGCGGCGGGCCAGACTCGAACCGGGAGCACACCAGCATGACCGATTATGGCTGCGAGAAGGCCAAGGCCGAACTCGAGGAATACCTGCACAACGAACTGTGCGGCGAAGACGCGTCTGACATTCAGGAGCACCTCGCCCACTGCAGCGACTGCAGCGACGAGCACCTGGTCGGGCGCACACTGACCGAGGCTGTGCAGCGCGCATGCCGTGAAATGGCCCCCGAAGACCTGCGCGACCAGGTGTTGCTGAAGCTGCGCACCATCCAGTCCGCCCACTAGCCGATCGGCAGGTCGGCGTCCTCCTCACCGGCGTCGTCGATGTTCTTCTCCTCGGGGAGCGGCTCGTCGACCGAGCCGAGCACGAACAGGGCCCCGGTCGGGTCGGTGACCAGCGCGAAGGTGCCGAACTCCGCCGTCCACGGCTCACGGACGACCGTGCCGCCGAGCTCTGTCACGGTCGTGACGGCCGCGTGCACGTCAGGCACCCCGAGATAGAGCTGCCAGTGCGAGGGCACGCTGTCGGGCAGGTGTTCCGCGGCGTCGAAGACGCCCGTCACCATCTCACCCTCCGCCCCGATCGTGCTGTAGCGGAAGTCCTCCGTGTCGCTCAGGACGACCGGTTTCCAGCCGAACACCTCGGTGTAGAAATCGAGAGCGGCGGAATAGGAGCGGGTGTTCAGCTCGTGCCAGACCGGTGAGCCCGCCTCGCCGAAGACGTCGAAGCCGGTGAACTCGTCGGCCTGCCACACCCCGAAGGGCGCACCCGTCGGGTCCATCAGGATGGCCATGCGGCCCATGGTTCCCACCGTCATCGGCTCGGCCAGCACGTCTGCGCCGGCCGCGCGGGCGGCGGCGACGGCGGCGTCGGCATCCGTCACCGACAGGTAGGTGGTCCACGCGTCGGGCAGTCGGGAACCCGGCTCCTGTGAGCTCATGCCAGCGACGTCCGCGTCGCCCTTCCGGAAGGTGACGTAGTTGCCGTGCTCCGAACCGGAATCGCTGGCCGTCCAGCCGAACAGCCGTGTGTAGAACTCCCGGGCGCGCGGCAGGTCGGAGGTCATCAGGTCGGCCCAGCAGGGCTGACCGGTTCGGTTCGCGTGCGGTGCGGGCATGGCGGATCTCCTTGTCGATGGCCGATGCGTCGGCGGGCGGTGCGGCCAGCCTAGATGAGTGGGTCCTGATAGCCGAGGGGCGATAGGGGTTCGCGGTTCCGAAACGGTTGTTCCCGGTGCTGACGCCGGGCGATCAGGGGACCGTGACGCTGGATGAAGTGTGGCCCGCCGTGTCTTTCGAGTCCGAAGCCGTGCAGTAGCGCTGTCCCGAACGAATTCGACGGAGATTCCGCCCCAATCAACCCAAAACATCCAAAAATGCTGTTTTGGAAGAAAATCTCCGTCGAATTGGTTCGACGCCGGGTCATGACCAGCGCTACGCGGTCGTCGCCTCTGATCTTGCGGGGGTGACACAGCCCGTCGATCAGGCCTCACCCGTCGAGGACTGGGCCGTGGCGTCCGGTGCGGCCCATTCCGTCGAACGGTTCTGCCGGTCGGCGCAGGTCACAGGGTAAGCGCCTGGCGTAGTAGTTCGGCCTGCTCGACCGCGTGACGCTTCGCCGAGCCCGCCGCCGGCGACGCCGACGCCGCCCGGGAGAACAGGGTCACCGGGCGCGGGCCCAGCTTGTTCGTCTCGAGGTAGAAGAACGGCCAGGCACCCTGGTTCTCCGGCTCGTCCTGCACCCAGGCGAGTTCAGCGTCGGGGTACTGGTCTGCGACCTGCTTGAGTTCGAAGGCGGGCAGCGGGTAGAACTGCTCCAGGCGAACCAGCGCGATCTCCGGGTTCGGGTTCTTGTCGAGTTCGGCGAGCAGGTCGTAGTAGAGCTTGCCGGCCAGGAACAGCACCCGCTTGACGCGCGGCTTGTCGGTGATCCGGGCGTCGTCGATGACCGGTTCGAACCGGCCGGTGGTGAAGTCGGCCACCTCGCTGGTCGCGCCGCGCAGGCGCAGCATCGACTTCGGAGTGAAGACGATCAGCGGGCGCCGCGGGCGCATGTAGGCCTGACGGCGCAGCAGGTGGAAGTACGACGCGGGCGTCGACGGGCGAGCGACGGTCATGTTGTCTTCCGCGCACAGCTGCAGGTAGCGCTCGATCCGGGCGGACGAGTGGTCCGGCCCCTGGCCCTCGTAGCCGTGCGGCAGCAGCAGCACAACGGATGACCGCTGGCCCCACTTCTGCTCGGCGGAGGAGACGAACTCGTCGATGACCGTCTGGGCACCGTTGGCGAAGTCGCCGAACTGCGCCTCCCAGAGCACCAGGGCGTCGGCGCGTTCCACCGAGTAGCCGTACTCGAAGCCCATGGCCGCGTATTCGCTGAGCAGCGAGTCGTAGATCCAGAACCGGGCCTGGTCTTCGCTGAGGTTCGCCAAGGGCAGCCATTCCTGGCCGTTGATGCGGTCGTGCAGCACCGCGTGACGCTGCACGAACGTGCCGCGGCGGGCATCCTGGCCGGCGAAGCGCACCGGGGTGCGCTCGAGCAGCAGGGAGCCGAGGGCGAGGAGTTCGCCGAAGCTCCAGTCGATTTTGCCGTTGCGACTCATGTCGTTGCGCTTCTGCATCAGCTGCTGCAGCTTATTGTGCACGGTGAAGCCGGCGGGCTTGTTCAGGAAGGCATCGCCGATCAGGTGCACGACCGCTTCGGGCACCCCGGTCGTGGCCGGTTCCCCGACCGCGTCGTCGTGCTTGTCGGTACCGTGCTTTTCGGCACCGATGCCCTGCGGCGCGGCACCGGCCGCGCTGACGATCGGGATCGACGAGGACTGCGCCGCGTGCGTCTCCATGAACGCGCGCTCGAGGCGGTCCTGGAAATCCGCGTGCGAGGCCTCGTATTCCTCCTGCGTGATGTCGCCGCGACCGACGAGAGCCTCGGTGAAAAGCTTCCGGACGGAGCGCTTGGCCTCGATCAGGTTGTACATCAACGGCTGGGTCATCGAGGGATCGTCGCCCTCGTTGTGCCCGCGGCGGCGGTAGCAGACGAGGTCGATGACGACGTCCCGCTTGAATTCCTGACGGTAGGCGAAGGCGAGCTCCGCGACCCGCACCACGGCCTCGGGGTCGTCCCCGTTGACGTGGAAGATGGGCGCCTGGATGGTCTTGGCGACATCCGTCGAGTACACCGAGGTGCGTCCGTCACCGGGCAGTGTGGTGAAGCCGACCTGGTTGTTGACGACCAGATGGATGGTGCCGCCGGTGCGGAACCCGCGCAGTTGGGACATCTGGAGCGTCTCCAGGACGATGCCCTGGCCGGCCATGGCCGCGTCGCCGTGCACGAGGACGGGGAGGGTGGAGAAGGTGCCGATCGGCTTGCGGTCCTGCTTGGCGCGCACGATGCCCTCGAGGACGCCGTCGACGGCCTCGAGGTGGGACGGGTTCGCGGCCAGGTAGACCGGCATCTCCGTGCCGTTGGTGGCACGGAAGGTGCCCTCGGTGCCCAGGTGGTACTTGACGTCGCCGGAGCCCTGCACGGTGCGGGGATCCTGCGTGCCCTCGAACTCGCGGAAGATCTGACCGTAGGTCTTGCCTGCGATGTTGGTGAGCACGTTCAGGCGCCCGCGGTGGGCCATGCCGATGCAGACCTCGTCGAGGCCGGCATCCGCGGCACCCTGCAGGATCGAGTCGAGCAGCGCGATGGTGGACTCGCCGCCCTCGAGGCTGAACCGCTTCTGGCCGACGTACTTGGTCTGCAGGAAGGTCTCGAAGGCCTCCGCCTCGTTGAGCTTGCCGAGGATGCGCATCTGCTCGTCATGCGTGGGCTTGACGTAGCTCTTCTCCATCTTTTCCTGCATCCACTTGCGCTGGGCAGGGTCCTGGATGTGCATGTACTCGATGCCGGTCGTGCGGCAGTAGGAGTCGCGCAGCACGCCGAGGATGTCGCGCAGGAGCATCAGGCGTTTGCTGCCGAACCCGCCGGTGACGAACTCGCGGTCCAGGTCCCAGAAGGTCAGCCCGTGGTTCGAGATTTCCAGGTCGGGGTGGGAGCGCTGCGTGTATTCAAGCGGGTCGATGTCGGCCATCAGGTGGCCGCGCACGCGGAACGCGTTGATGAGCTCCTGCACGCGGGCGGTTTTGTCGACGGCGCTGGCCAGGTCGACGCTGATGTCGGGCGCCCAGTGGATCGGGTCGTACGGGATGCGCAGGGCCGAGAAGATGTCCTCGTAGAAGTTGTGCTGCCCGATCAGGAGCTCGTGCACGATCTTGAGGAATTCGCCCGAGCCGGCACCCTGGATGACCCGGTGGTCGTAGGTGCTGGTCAGCGTGATGGTCTTGGAGATGGCGAGGCCGGTCAGAGTCTTGCCGCTGGAACCCTGGAACTCGGCCGGGTAGTCGAGGGCGCCGGCGCCGATGATGCAGCCCTGGCCCTTCATCAGGCGCGGCACGGAGTGCACCGTGCCGATGCCACCGGGGTTGGTGAGGGAGACCGTGGCGCCGGAAAAGTCATCCGCCGTCAGCTTGCCTTTGCGGGCCCGGGTGACGAGGTCTTCGTAGGAGGAGAGGTACTCGCCGAAGGTCATCGTGTCCGCGCGCTTGATGGCCGGGACCATCAGGGAGCGGGTGCCGTCGGGCTTGGGCAGGTCGATCGCGATGCCGAGGCCGACGTGCGCGGGGGCGATGACCGAGGGCTTGCCCTCGATCTCGTTGTAGTAGACGTTCTGGCTGGGGAACATCTTCAGCGCCTGGATCAGCGCCCAACCGATCAGGTGCGTGAACGACACCTTGCCGCCGCGCGAGCGCTTCATGTGGTTGTTCATCACGATGCGGTTGTCGATGAGGAGCTTCGCCGGGATGGTGCGCACGCTGGTGGCCGTGGGCACGGTCAGGCTGGCCGCCATGTTCGCCGCGAGGCTCTTGGACATGCCGCGGAGCGGGGTGACGACGTCGACCTCGGTGGCCTCGGCGGCGGTCGGCTGCGAGTTCGTGATCGGAATGTCGGCCGGCACGGGGACCCGCTTGGGCGCGCTGGACGTCGTGCGCGCGGTGCGCTGCCCGCCGACGACGGGGATGGGCGCCGTGATCGGGGCCGGCTCCGCCGCTGAGGCGGCCGGGGTTGCAGGGGCGCTTGCCGCGGGCGTGGTCACGTCGGGAGCGATCACGGCGGGCGCGTCGCCTGCGGGTGCGCTGCTCGCGGGAGCCTCTGAACCGTCGCTGCGGCCGTTCGCGGTCCGGTGGTAGCTCTCGAGGACGGGCCACCAGGACTCGTCCACCAGCTTCTTGTCGACGAGGTACCGTTCGTACAGTTCGTCGACGAGCCACTCGTTCGCTCCGAATTCACCCGACGTCGTCTCGTCGGATCCACTACCGGTCAACTGGCTTGACACAGCCGGTTCCCACTCTCTACGTTGATTTTGAATGTCCCGAGCGGTCGTGCACGCCCGGCGCGGTCTGCCCGTCCAGCCTAATCCCCTCGGGCCTGGCTGCGGGCATCCCCGCGGGGCGCTAGCGTTATTTCCATGCAGTTCTATGGAGCGGTACCCAGCCACGACCTCACGTATTCCGACGTCTTCCTTGTGCCGAGTCAATCGGATGTGAGCAGCCGCCTCGATGTCTCCCTCGCCCCGGGCGACGGCAGCGGCGCCACCATCCCCATCGTCTCGGCGAACATGAACTCGGTCACCGGGCCGCGCCTGGCGGCCGCGCTCGCTCGCCGCGGCGGGCTCGGCGTGCTGCCGCAGGACATGCACCTGCAGGAACTCGACGCCGCGATCCGCTGGGTCAAGGCCCAATCCACCCGCTTCGACACCCCCTTCAACTTCGCCCCGGGGGACACCGTGGCGCTCGCCCTGCGGCAAGTGCCGGCTGTGGCCGGCCAGGGATTGGTCATCAACGACCAGAACGGCGACTACCTGGGTGCCATCGACGCGTCCCGGCTGGCGACGGCGCTGCCCGACGCGCTCCTCGGAGACCTCCTGCACGGCACGATGACCTCCCTCGACGCCGACGATATCGAAGGCCCGCGTCGCGCTTTCGACGTGATGACCGCGGCCGAGCTCGACTTCGCCACCGTGCAGCACCACGGCCGGGTGATCGGCACCCTCAGCCGCAAGAGCGCGCTTCGCTCCACCCTGTATCAGCCCGCGCTGGACGCGCAGGGCCGACTGCGCGTGGCCGCGGCGGTCGGCATCAACGGCGACATCGCGGCCAAGGCCCGGGCGCTCGTCGCCGCGGGGGTCGACGTTCTCGTGATCGACACCGCGCACGGCCACCAGGGCGGCATGACGCGGGCGATCGAGATCGTCGCCGACCTGGGCCTCGGCATCCCCATCGTGGCCGGCAACGTCGTGACCGCGGATGCCGTGGGTGACCTCGTCGGCGCCGGCGCCACCATCGTAAAGGTCGGCGTCGGCCCCGGCGCCATGTGCACCACGCGCATGATGACGGCGGTCGGCCGCCCCCAGTTCTCGGCCGTGCTCGAGACCGCGGCCGCCGCCCGGGAACTCGGAGCGCACGTATGGGCCGACGGCGGGGTGCGCTACCCGCGCGACGTGGCGCTCGCGCTCGCCGCCGGCGCGGCATCCGTCATGATCGGATCCTGGTTCGCCGGCACGATCGAGGCACCCGGCCTGCTCGATCGGGACGCCGCCGGCGGCATTTACAAGGAGAGCTGGGGGATGGCCTCCACCAGGGCTGTGCGCCAGCGGTTCGACCGCCTCGACGCCTACGGACTGGCCCGCAAGACGCTCTTTGCCGAGGGGATCTCCAGCTCGAAGATCTACCTGGACCCGCTGCGGCCGTCCGTCGAGGACCTGCTGGACATGATCACCTCCGGCGTGCGCAGCTCGTTCACTTATGCGGGCGCGACCTCGGTCGCGGAGTTCCACACCCGTTCGCTGGTCGGGATCCAGTCGGCGGCCGGCTACGAGGAGGGCAAGGCCCTGCCCGTCTCCTGGTAGAGGTGGGGGGCCTGACACCCGAGAACGACTCGTGGCCTCGGTGCCGGGCGGTAGACTGAGCGGAATAATGGACGACCCCCCTCCTGCGCATGCGCCCGGTTTCTCGCCCGGAAATTCTTCCCGTCACCCGAACGGCGTCTCGGTCATGAACTTCGGCGCCGCCGTCGTCGAGGTCCGCCATGTATGAGTGGATCACGCTCGCCGCGGGGCTCCTCCTCACCATCGGCACCGGCCTGTTCGTCGCCAGCGAGTTCGCCCTGGTCAACCTGGACCGGTCGGAGCTCGAGGCCCGCCGCGATCGAGGAGAGACCCGACTCGGCCTGACCATCGCCGCACTCAGGATCACCTCGACGCACCTCTCCAGCGCCCAACTGGGCATCACCCTCACCACCCTGCTCACCGGTTACACCATGGAGCCGGCTCTGACCATGCTGCTGTCGCCGTCGCTGATCGGCCTGGGGCTGTCCACGGCGGTGGTGCCGGTCGTCGCGGTCACGACCGCGGTCATCGTCGCCACACTCGCCTCGATGATCATCGGCGAGCTGGTGCCGAAGAATTTCGCCCTCGCCCTGCCCGTGCAGACCGCGAAGCTGGTCATCCCGTTCCAGACACTGTTCACGACCGTGTTCAAACCAGCCGTCGTCGTGCTCAACGGCAGCGCCAACGGTGTGCTGCGGTCGATCGGGATCGAGCCGAAGGAAGAGCTGTCCGGGGCGCGCACCGCGGAGGAGCTGTCCTCCCTCGTGCGGCGCTCGGCCAGTGCCGGGCTGCTGGAGAAAGACACCGCCACACTCCTGCACCGCACGCTGCTCTTCTCCGGGCATACCGCCTCGGACGTGATGACGCCCCGCCCGCGGGTGGCCAGCATCGAGCGCACCGCCTCCGCCCAGGCCGTCATCGACCTCACCCGCCAAACCGGGTATTCCCGCTTCCCCGTCGTCGACGAGGGCGTCGACGACATCGTCGGGATCGTGCACGTGAAGCAGGCCGTGGCCGTTCCCCGACGTCGCCGGGCGGATGTCCCGGTATCGGCCCTGCAGTCCGAGGCCATCCGGGTGCCCGAGACCATGAAACTCGACGGACTGCTGGTCGAGCTGCGCGGCCGCGGTTACCAGATGGCCATCGTCGTCGACGAATACGGCGGCACGGCCGGAGTGGCCACGCTCGAGGACCTGGTCGAGGAACTCGTCGGAGAGGTTGCCGACGAGCACGACCGCACCCGCGCCGGTGTGGTGTTGTCTACCGACTCTCTGACATTCCCTGGCATGCTCCGCCCGGACGAGCTGCTCGACCGCACGGGCATCGTGATCTCGGAGGACGGCCCCTACGAAACCGTGGGTGGGTTCGTGATGAGCGAATTAGGTCGCCTGCCCGTGGTCGGCGACGTCGTGCAGCTGGCCGGCGGCGTGCTGTCCGTGGAACGCCTCGACGGCCGACGGATCGACCGGCTCCGCTTCACACCCTGCGGCGAGCCCGTCGAGCCCGAGGAGGGCGGCGAGCCTGCCCGGGGCGACCGCGGTGCCAGGACCGACAAGAAATCCGAAAAAAAGTTGGACAAAAAGGGTGACCGCAAGAAGAACGGCACGGAGCGCACGGTGAGTGACCATGAGTGACCATGAGTGACTGGGCGGGGCTGGTCTGGCTGGTCGTGCTGCTCGCGGCCAACGCCTTTTTCGTCGCCGCGGAATTCGCGGTTATCTCCGCGCGCCGGTCCCAGATCGAACCTCTCGCCGAGGCCGGCAAGAAGCGCGCAATCACAGCGCTGTGGGCGATGGAACACGCCACCCTCATGTTGGCGACCACCCAGCTGGGCATCACGGTCTGCTCGCTGCTCATCCTGAACGTCTCGGAGCCGGCGATCCACCACCTGCTCGAGATCCCGCTGGGCCTGACCCCGCTACCGGAGGAGGCCATCGGCGTGATCGCCTTCGTGATCACGCTGCTGCTGGTCTCCTACCTGCACGTCGTGTTCGGTGAGATGGTGCCGAAGAACCTGTCGTTCTCCATCCCCGACCGGGCCGTGCTCGTGCTCGCCCCGCCGCTCGTCTTCTTCGGCCGCCTGGTCAAGCCCGTGATCGTGACGCTCAACGCCACCGCCAACCTGGTGGTGCGAATGTTCGGGGTCCAGCCCAAGGAGGAGGCCACCAGCACCTACACGTTGGACGAGGTGGCGACCATCGTCTCCCAGTCGACCCGGGAGGGCGTGCTGCGGGACGGCACCGGGGCACTCAGCGCCACGTTCGAGTTCACCACCCGCAAGGTGCGGGACGTCGCGGTGAACCTCGACGGCCTGATCAGCCTGCCCGAGGCGGCCACCCCCGCAGACGTGGAGAAGGCCGTCACCAGACACGGTTTCTCCCGTTATGTTCTGGTGAACGAGTCCGGTGAACCAACCGGGTACGTTCACCTGAAGGACGTCATCGACCTCGACGGCGACACGGCCACCTCGGTCGGGCAGGGCAGCTACGCGGAGCCGATCCCGGGCAAGCGCATCCGTTTGCTGGCGTCGATCTTCGAGGACACCGACCTCGAAGATGCCCTGGCCACCATGCGGCGTTCCGGCGCGCACCTGGCGCGCTCGTTCACCGCGACCGGTGAGACCGTGGGGGTGCTGTTCCTCGAGGACATCATCGAAGAGCTGGTCGGCGAAGTGCAGGACGCGACCCGCCGCCTGTAGCCGTTCTCAGGCGGCCGGCCACCGGGCGCGCAGGTACTGCGGCGGCCAGTAGTCCACGCCGGCGCCGAGCTCGTGGGCGGCCCGCAGCGGGAAGTGCGGGTCGCGCAGGAGTTCGCGGCCCAGAAGGACCGCGTCGGCCCGGCCGGATGCCACGATCTGCTCGGCCTGGTGCGCGGTGGTGATCAGCCCCACGGCGCTGACCCGCACGTCCGCCGCCGTTTTCACGTGCTCGGCGAGCGGCACCTGGTAGCCGGGACCCAGCGGGATGCGCACCCCGGTCACGTTGCCGCCGGAGGAGATGTCGAAGAAGTCGGCGCCGGCGGCCGCGGCCCAGCCGGCGACCTCGGCCGTCTCGTCTTCGGTCCAGCCGCCCGGGGTGTAATCGGTGGCGGAGAACCGCACGAACAGGGCGCGCTCCTCGCCGATGGCCGCGCGCACGGCGGCCACGACCTGAAGCAGCAGGCGGGCCCGGTTCGGCAGCCCGCCGCCGAACCCGTCGGTGCGCCGGTTGCTCAGCGGGGACAGGAACTGGTGCAGCAGGTAGCCGTGCGCCGCGTGCAGCTCCACGACGTCGAACCCGGCCTCCACCGCCCGGAGCGCGGCGGACGCGAACCCGTCAACGATTCCCTGGATGCCCGCGGCATCCAGGGCCACGGGCGGTGCGTAGCCGGGGAACGGCACGGCCGAGGCCGACACGGTCGGCCAGCCGCCGTCATCCGTCGCCATAGTGCCGTGCCGGTCTCCGCCCCAGGCCGGCCAGACGGAAGCCTTGCGCCCCGCGTGGGAAAGCTGGATGCCGGCCTTCGCGCCCTGCGCATGAAGGAAGGCCACGATCGGTGCCCAGGCGGCGGTCTGTTCCGCGTTCCAGAGGCCGGTGTCGGCGTGGGAGATGCGGCCCTCCGGGCTGATCGCGGTTGCCTCGACCAGGATCAGGCCGGCGCCGCCCGCGGCCAGCGCGCCCAGGTGAACGAGGTGCCAGTCCCGCGGGACGCCGTCTTTCTCCCGCACCGCGTATTGGCACATCGGCGCCGCCCAGATGCGGTTGCGCAGGGTGACGTCGCGCACGGTGAACGGTTCGAACAGGGCGGCAACAGCCACGGATTTCCCCCAAGGGTCGAGTGGGCGGGCGAAGCGGCCGGCCCGACGCACTCAAAACAACCTATCGTGAGTGCATGAGCGAACCACGGGGATGGCTGGAATGGGACGACGCACGGGCGCGCGAGCGGATCGCGGTTCCCCGGGCGGACGACGACAAGTACCGCCGCGGCGTGCTGGGCGTGCGCACGGGCTCCGACGAGTACCCCGGGGCCGCGGTGCTCGGAGTCGAGGCGGCCCTCCGCACCGGGGTCGGGATGGTGCGCTACCTCGGCCCGAGACGGGCGTGCGACCTGGTGCTGCAGCGACGCCCGGAGGCCGTCACCGCCCCCGGGCAGGTGCAGGCCTGGCTGCTCGGCTCAGGCCAGGACGCCGCCGCGCGCGACCGGGTGACCGAGGCCGCGCTGCTCGGCGCCCTGGCCGAGGGGCTGCCCACGGTGTGCGATGCCGGGGCCCTCGACCTGGTCGGCCGGGCGACCGGGCCCGTCGTGATCACCCCGCACTACCGCGAACTCGCCCGGCTGCTTACCCGCCTGCTCTCCCCGCAGGGCGAGTCGGTGGCCGGCTCCGAGGTGGCCGCTGCGCCGGGAGAGTGGGCCGTGCGCGCCGCGTCCGGCCTCGGCGTCACGGTGCTGCTCAAGGGAAGCGTCACCTGGATCGCGGCGCCCGACGGCACCCGGCTGACGGTGTCGAAGGCGCCCTCCTGGCTGGCGACGGCCGGATCCGGGGACGTGCTCGGCGGCATCCTCGGCGCCCTCCTGGCCACGCATTCACGGGCGATCCAGACGGATGCCGCCGCGCCGGCCCATCTCGCGGCGACGGCCGCCCTGGTGCACGCCCGGGCAGCGGCCCGGGCGTCCAACGGAGGTCCGATCACCGCGCTCGACATCGCCGGCGCGGTGCCGGCCACGATCGCGGACCTGCTCGGCTCGCGTTGACCGCCGCGCTGGGCCCCGCGCTGACTGTCCCGGTGCGGCGGCGGAGCCGTGGGGGTGTGCGAAGGTGGAGCGTGCCCCAATCCGTCGCAGAACACCTGGCCGCCGGAGCCGGCGTGCCGACATCGCGAACGCTGCTCTGGGCCGGCTTCGCACTGGTGCACGGCGTGCTCTGGTGGCTCTGTTTCGCGTCCCCCGGCTGGCCGCTGGGCGATGTGGAGGTCGTCTACCTCGGCTGGGCGACCGACGCGGCATCCGGTGCCGACGTCGTGGGCATCACCACCGGCTTCGTCTACCCGCTGCTGGCCCTCCTGCCCATCCTGGCGCCGCTCGCGTTCGGCCCCGACCTCTACGCCGCCGGCTGGCTCGGGCTCGTGACCCTGCTGAACGCCGGGACCTTCGCGCTGCTGCTCGGGCGGGGCCGTAACCGGCGTGCCCTGGCCGCGGCGGCCTGGTGGCTGGGTTTCCTGCTGCTGCTCGGGCCCGTCGCCCTCGCCCGGATCGATGCGGTCACCGTGCCGTTGGCGATCGCCGCGCTGCTGTTCGTCGGCGCCCGGCCGGTCTGGGGCACCGTGCTGCTGACTCTGGTCACCTGGGTGAAGATCTGGCCGGTGGCCCTGGTGATCGCGCTATTCGTCGTCTCGAAGGAACGCTGGCGGGTGCTCGTCGCCGCGGCCGGCACGAGCCTGGGCATCGTGCTGGTGGCGCTCGGGCTCGGCAGCGGGCCGAACGTGCTCAGCTTCGTCGGCGAGCAGACGAACCGCGGCATCCAGATCGAGTCCCCGGTCGCCGGCCTCTGGATGTGGCCGGCCGCGCTGGGTCTGCCGGGCAGTTACCTCTACTACGACCGGCAGATCCTCACCTTCCAGATCATCGGCACCGGCACGAACGTCGCCATCGTGGCGATGACCCCCCTGCTCGCCCTCTGCGGGCTGGCCGTGGTGCTCCTGGCCTGCCAGCGGATGCGTGCAGGCGCCGAACCGGCCGGCCTGTTCCCGCCGCTGGCGCTGGCCCTGGTGCTGACCCTGATCGTCGTCAACAAGGTCGGCTCGCCGCAGTTCACGACCTGGCTGGCCGCGCCCATCATTTTCGGGCTGCTGGTGCGGGGGCGTGCCTGGCGGCTCCCGGCCGTGCTCGGGCTTGTCATCGCGGCCCTGACCCAACTCGTCTACCCGCACTTCTACGACCTCTTGCTCGTGGCAGACCCGGCTCTGGTGCTGGTGCTGACCGTGCGCAACGTGCTGGAGGTCGTGCTGCTCGGCTGGGCCGTGTGGCAGATCCTGTTCCCACCCACCCCCTATCAGAAGGAGTAACCCCATGCTGGTTGCATTTTCCGTCGCCCCGTCCGGCTCCCACGATGACGAAGGGTCGGTGCACGACGCGGTCGCCGCGGCCGTGCGCATCGTGCGCGCATCCGGGCTGCCCAACCACACCGATTCGATGTTCACCACCATCGAGGGCGACTGGGACGAGGTCTTCGCGGTGGTCAAGGCCGCCACTGAAGCCGTCGGAGCCTGGGGGCCGCGGGTGTCCCTGGTGCTCAAGGCCGACATCCGGGGCCGCCGCACCGGGGAGCTGACCGGGAAGGTCGAGCGCCTCGAGGCGGCGCTGGCCGAGGCCGCAGCATCGACGGCCGCCACACCGGCCGCGTAGCCAGGTGAATCCCATCTGGTTGCGTCGCTCTCCGGGAGTCAGAGCCGACCATACCGCGGGGCGCTGTTTGACCCCGGCGGAACGCCGTACCGGGCGTCTAATCAATTCAATGGAGATTCTGGGTCAAACCCTCGCTTTTGAGCCCAAACGCACTGTTTAGAGCAATATCTCCGTCGAATTCGTTCGGGCCACCGGCCCCGTACTCTGGAGGCAGACCTGCTCACGGCCTCGCCATCGCGGGCAACTTCGGCTACGTCGCCCCGGTCTGGATCGGTCTGGGCCAAAGCTTCTTCGCCCTGTTGCTCACCGTGGGGACGTTCCTCCTGGACCGCACCCGGCGCGGGAACGGTGTGGAGCTCCCGGACGGCACCCAGGCGATCCGCGTGGCCGGCGTGGTCGGCGCGAGGCAGCCGGGCCGTTCGGCAGCCGGGCCGTTCGGCAGCGCCGAAGTCAGTCGCCCTGGAGCAGGATGCCGTCGTGGATGGCGCGCTTGCGCAGGGCGACCTTGGTTCCCACGTCGAAGCCCGCGAGGCGGTACTTCTCCCGGATGCGCTTGAGGTAACTCTTGGCGGTCTCCTCGGAGATGCCGAGCTGGTGCGCGACGGCCTTGACCGGCTCGCCCGCGCCGTAGAGGGCCATCACCCGGCGCTCCTGCGCGCTGAGGCGGGGAGAACCGCCGTTCGCGCCGTTGTTGAGGGCCTCGTCCAGTTCGGCCGAGATGAAGGAGTCGCCGTCATAGGCGGAGCGGATCGCCTCGACGATCATCGTTGCCTCTTCGCTCTTCACCAGGTAGCCGAGCGCACCGGCAGCCAGCGCCTCGCGCACGAGCCCGGCCTCGGAATAGGTGCTCATCAACACCGTCTTCACGCCGGCCGTCTTGAGCGTCGAGATCTTCAGTGAGACCGGGATGTTGTCTTTGAGGTCGAGGTCGAGGAGCACGACGTCGACGGGAAATTCGGGGTGGGTGAGCAGCTCGGGCCAGGTGGTGACGGCGGCGACCATGTTGATGTCGTCCGCGGCCCCCCGGATCCACTCGGTGAGGGCCCCCAACAGCATGCGGTGGTCGTCGACGAGGGCCAACCGGATGGGGTTGTCCTTGCTCGGCGCCTCAGTGCTCAACGTGGTCGTGTTCGTCACTTCTGTCTCCTTGTGCTTCTGGCCCCGAATGAGAAGCTCAACAGCGTAGTTCCACGGACCCTAAGCATCCGCGGGATTGTCGATACTGCATTCGATTTCCAGATGCAGACTTCCGTCCCGGCTGGAATCGACGTGAGGGCCGACTATTCGGATAGCTTGCCACGTCTCGGGGTCCACTCGACGTCGTGGCACACCCGTCGTGGTCAATTCGATCGGAAATCGTAACTTCTGGCGAGCGGAGACGCCGTGCGTGGGTCGGATCGGACCGAGAGAGAGCGAAACGGATGCCTCGTCGCGGGTTGTGTCGCTGATCAGCAGCCAGATCGTGCGCAGAAGAGCATCGCGCTGGTCGGGGTTGAGCATGCCGGCCAGCCCCGCCGGGTCGTGCAGGCCGACGGACGGTCCCAGGAACTCGGACTCGGTGATCGCGTGGTGCAGCCAGGTCTCCCGGCGGCCCCGGATCAGGTGCAGCCGCAGTTGCGTGGCGAGGTCTGCCGCCGTCGTCGACTTCTCGGAACTCAGCGGCAGCGCCGTGCGACCCTTCGCGACGTCGTCGAGCAGAGTCTCCGCGTCGAGGTCGATTCGGGCGAGTTCCTCGGAGGCGAACATCCCCACCGCGAACTGCGGCTGGGAGATGGTGCTCTGCACCAGCACCAGGTCGAGCTCACGCTGGGCCATCCGGCGGAATCCCCGCACCGTGGCGACGCCGAGCAGCGGAGGCAGGATGGCGAGGCTGATCGCAAGGAGGTCGGGGGCGAAGGTGAGCGGATCGGCGCGCTCCTCGGTGAGCGCCCCGAGGAAGAGAAGCAGGCCGAGCGCCATCGCGGCCGAGACGAGGTCGTGCCCGCGGCGTACGGTGGCCAGGGAGATGAGCAGGGTGCCGACGGCGGCGGCGGCGGTCGGGTAGACGCCGGAGTCGGTTTCGCCCCACGACCCGATCAGGTCGAGCGCCACCACGGCGGCGCCGGCGGCGATGGCCGCGGCGAACAGCCAGTCCGGCATCCGAGCCGAATGGCGCTGCACCGTGATCAGTGCCAGGACCGTGGTCGCCATCAGGAGACCCCACGCGATGAGGCTGGGCGTCGGGTCGGGATATTCGGACCACTGCACGGCGAACTGCCCGAACAGGAACAGGGTGATGAAGCCGCCGCTGAACGTCAGGCCGATGCCGAGGTGGCGGCCACCCAGGCCGCTCTGGTTGGCGCGCGTGGTCTGCTCGGTGCGTTCGGGGCGTCGGAAACTGCGCCGGTAAGCCCGGCGTTCCTGGCGGTCCTGATTGCTCGGCTGGTCGGACCCGCCCGCCGCCGCAGCGCGGCGCGCGTCACGGCGGCGGGCGTCGACGATGCCGGGGACGGTCACTTGGGCACCTCGAGCACGACCGTGGTGCCGGAGCCGGGGGAGGAGAAGAGGCGGGCGTTGCCGCCCACGTCGCGCAGGCGGGCCACGACCGATTCGGCGAAACCGAGGCGTTCGGCGCTAACGCCGCTGAGGTCGAAGCCGACCCCTGCGTCGGTGACCATGGCGCGCACGGTTGTGTCGTCATCAGTGATCGTCACGTCGGCGCGGGCGACGCCGGCGTGACGTCGCACGTTCTCGAGGCACTCGCCGAGGGCGAGGAGGAAGGAGTCGAGCACGTCGCTGGGCAGAAGAACCTGTCCGCTGCCGTGCCAGTCCACATCGAGTCCCATCCGCCCGAACCGCTGCTTGACCGATTCGAGGGTGCTTCCGAGCATTGACTCGGTGGCAGGCTCGAGCGTGTAGACCCCGGAGCGGCGCGGGGTGGGGAGGCCGCCGAGCCGTAGCTGCCGCAGCAACCGGGCGTCGTCGCCGGCCTGTTGGCGCAGTGCGGCCGGGCTGACGCCGACGCCGGAGTGCGCGAGGAGGGTGAGGGTGGCTAGCACGGTGTCGTGCAGCAGCCGGGCATCCTGCCGGCGTTGGGCTTCGAGCTCGCTGGCATGGCGCTCGGCGAGGTGGGCGCGGCCGATGAAGGCGATGCGCGCCATGACGCGCGGCACGCTCTGGGCCAGCCACCAGGCCACCAGGGCGATGGCAAGCCAGACGCTGAAGGTGAGCAGGAGAGGCACGGTGGCGTCGGACGAGGCGCGGGTGGCGGCGAGCACGCTGGCAACGGTCGCACCGAATGCCAGGGACAGCACCAGCAGGCGGGCGGCGCTGACAACGAGCACGAGGGCGACGCAGCTCAGGGCTCCGGCGGCGATGCCGCCGATGATGGCCTGCTCGACGAGGTTCAGGCCGGTGGCACGCTGGCCCGACCAGCCCACGAGCAGGATCACGGCGATGCCGGAGACCAGGATCAAGGCGACCCAGCGCATCCGGCCGGACCGGCCGAGCAGGTACTGGCCGGCCACCAGCAGCAGCAGCAGTGGCAGGCTCCGGGCCAGGGTGCTCACGGTCAAGCCGCCCGGGACAAGCATCGCGAGGAGCGCGGCGGCCGAGCCGGCCAATCCGCACAGGCGAGCCGCTCTGCGGAGCAGACGGTCACGTTCCTTGTAGATTCGTTGCATAGCGGCGCTCTCACCCCATTTGCCCTCTATACAGAACCCTACCGGCCCGGTGTCCGTTCCCCCGCGCGCTCCGTGGCATCCGTCGGCGTCCGCGCGACCGACGGCGTTACCGACGGGCGTGACCGGCGACTCAGGGCGTGCTCGACGCCGCTCCGCCGGCAGGTGCGGCGGGTGTGATCGGTGCTCGTGTGACCGCGGCCTCCGGGGTGTCGGCGCCGCCCTGGTCGAGGCGGAACGGCGGGTACTCGTCGCGGAACAGGGCGGTGTAGACGGCTACCCGGAAGATCCAGCGGTCGATGCCGAGGATCAGATCGAACAGGCTGCGCCGGTACCGGCCGGTGAAGAGGAGGATGACCGCGGCGATCAGCACCAGGACCCCGATCAGGGACGGGACGGTGTTCGAGACCGAGTCGCCCTCGTCGTTCCGCCAGATCGTCGCACTTCCGGTCAAGGCCGCCACGATCAGCAGGTGCGGAATCGCCAATAGCCACCATTTGACCAGAACGAGCCCGTGCGAGAGGCGCTCCGGGTAATCGACCTGCAGATCGGCGGGATAGTCGGCCGACGACGCCAGGCTGAAGGGGGGGTACCGGTCGGTGCCGAGCGCCGAGTAGGCGTAGAAGGACACCCGCCAGCTCCAGCGCAGCACCCCGACGTTGAACTGGAAGAGGGCCGTCGGGTATCGACCGGTGAACAGGATGGCGAACCCGGCGACGATGGTGGTGACGACAAACCCGAACCAGAGGAACAGCAGCACCACCACGTGCGGGAAGATCAGGATCCACTTCACCAACCACAACCAGCGGGACAGCCCCTCGTCGAGGGTTCCGGTCAACCGGGCGGGAAACGTCCGCCCACCGGGATGGGCAGGGACCGCGGTCGCCCCGGGTGGGCCTGCTCCGACGAAAGTTGCTGCTCCGAGCGGTGTGTCGGGCGTGGCGCCGGGCCTGGTTGCGGGCAGTGTGCCGCGGCCCAGGCCGATTGCCCCGAACACGGTCAGCACCAGGCCGATGAGAAGGATGAACAGGCCGACCAGAAGCAGCCCCACCGCCAGCGGGGCGAGGAACCCGAGGCGAATGCCGGCCTGCAGGGCGACTGAGACGCCGGAACTGGCATCCTCGTTCATGACGACGACCGCCCAGCTGCCGCTCGTCAGATCCCAGTCGATCTCCTGAGTGCCGGGACCCTCGGCGGAGGACACCCAGAAGTCCTGGGCGCCGGGGGCTTCGGGAGCGCGGCTGCCCGGAATGTCGCGGTACACCGCACGGAAGGGATTGATGTTCAGGTCACGCAGCTCGGTGCTATTCACTCCGGCCAGGTAGCGGTCGACGTCGGCCTGAGACGCGACGCCGATGAAGACGTCCGCTGTGGAGGTGGAGAGCGCGCGGAGTCGGAGAGTGCCGATGTCCGCCGGGACGTCCTTGAGCTCGATCGAGCCGATCCGGGGCGAGGTGAGCGCGAACGACTGTATTGAGAACGAGCGGGCGGGGCTGGTGATGTAGCCGTCCTCGCCCTGCGCGTTGACCACGGCGGTCATCGCCCCGGCCAGGGCCAGCGAGAAGCCGAGCAGGGAGAGGATCGCGCCAAAGATCAACATGATAACGGAACCGGGTTTCATGGCGCGTGTCCTCTCATCGGGTACGTCTCGAGTCAGGGTACGTCTCATTCACGGGCACGACTCGGTTCACGAGGGTGTCGCGTTCCGTGGCCTGCCGGTCGACGTCGTCTTGATCCGGGACCGTGTCAAGCTCGATGCGAGGGAGCGGGACGGCTCAGAACGCGCAGAAGTTGCGCGCCGACGGCCTCGTTCTCGATCAAAAAACCGTCGTGGCCGAAGCCGGAGTGGAGCGTGACGGCATCCGTGTCGTCGATGTTGCCCTGCAGATGGGCGGCGATGACCTGTTGGCCCTCGAGGGGGAAGAGGCGGTCACTGTCGATGCCGACGACGACGCTGAGCGCATCGATGCGGGAGAGGGCGGATGCGACACCGCC
Organism: Cryobacterium sp. TMT2-17-1; assembly: GCF_004402765.1. NCBI lineage: Bacteria > Bacillati > Actinomycetota > Actinomycetes > Micrococcales > Microbacteriaceae > Cryobacterium > Cryobacterium sp. TMT2-17-1. Next base: position 43,025 of record NZ_SOGC01000024.1, on the reverse strand, counting down.
GCGGCCGCGGCCGATGTCGTGCGAGTTCATGGCCTCGACCAGCACGATGTAGCTGTTCGCGTCGAACCGCCGGGTGAACTTGTTGCCGTGGAAATCGAGGTAGGACTCGACGGCGAACCGGCCGCCCGCGCCGAGCGGACTGATCTCGCTTTGCCAGCCGCGCTCGAAGCGCAGGTTGAGCTCCTCGGAGCTGCGGTAGTTCAGCAGCGCCATCCGCCGGGCCAGGGCGAGGCCGCGGGTCGGGCCGTCGCCGTCCGCGGCGTCGTAGTAGTCGCCGGAGCGGAAGAGCGGGTCGCTGCGGATGGCTTCGATCTGCACCGAATTCAGCGCGATCTGGTCGGCGGTCGTCACCGGCGGTGCCGCGAGGATTGCCAGGCGGGCGACCCGGGACGGATGCTCGATGGCCCACTCGAGCGCGTGCATCCCGCCCATCGAGCCGCCGACGACGGCGGCCCAACGGTCGATGCCGAGATGGTCTGAGAAGGCGACCTGCGCGGCGACCTGATCGCGAATGGTGAGGTAGGGAAAGCGGGTGCCCCATTCGGAGCCGTCCGGGGCGAGGGAGGCCGGACCGGTGCTGCCCTGGCAGCCACCGATCATGTTCGGGGCAACCACGAACCAGCGGTCGGTGTCGATGGCCAGGCCGGGGCCGACGATCCTGCTCCACCAGCCCGCGGTCGGGTGGCCGTGGCCGGCCGGGCCGACCAGGTGGCTGTCGCCGGTGAGGGCGTGCAGCACGAGCACGGCGTTGTCGCCGCTCGGGGACAGTTCGCCCCACGTCTCGTAGGCGATCCGCACGGCGCCGAGGCTGCTGCCCCCCTCAAAGTGCAGCGCACCGACGTCGAGGAAACGACGGTTCCCCACGGGGTCGCCGTCGCGCCACGCACCCGTCGCCGGGGGTTTGCCGAGCAGCGACCGCGCCTGGGCTTCGGTCACGAAGCTCGACGGGACGGTGTCTGCCGAATATTGCCAGTCCATAGGCTCCCTATTCTGCCGGGTGAACAGCCCTTCCGGCTTATTGTCACCGCACCGTCTGGTGAGCGCACCGCGCGCCCGGCCGCCGCCGCGGAGTACCCGGCCGGCACTCGGGCCGCACCCGGTTTTCACTCGGGTTGCACTGGGTTTCCACTCGGTTCGCACTCGGCGGAGCCGAATCAGCTCGCCACCCGAACGAATTCGACGGAGATTTTGCCGATTTTGGCCTGAAACGGGCCGAAACCGGGTGTAGAGGGCAAAATCTCCGTCGAATTGGTTACCCACCCGCCTGGGGGGATACCCATCCGGATTGGCAGCGGCTGGGGGCGTGTCAGGCGTTGGCGCGGGATGCCTGCACAACCGCGCGGGCGGCCGCCAGGCCGGTCTCGAGGTCGGCCTTCAGATCGGCGATGTTCTCGATGCCGACGGAGAGGCGTACCAGGCCCGGCGTCACACCGGCCGTGAGCTGCTGCTCCGGGGTGAGCTGCGCGTGCGTGGTCGAGGCCGGGTGGATGACGAGCGACCGCACGTCGCCGATGTTGGCCAGGTGGCTGAACAGGGAAAGGTTGTCGACGAGGGCGCGACCGGCATCCACTCCGCCCTTCAACTCGAAGGACAGCACGGCGCCGACACCGCGGGGCGCGTAGGTGTTGGCGGCGGCGTACCAGGGGCTCGACGGCAGGCCGGCGTAGTTGACCGAGGCGATGTCGGGGTGGTTCTCGAGCCATTCCGCGATGTCCTGGGCGTTCTGCACGTGGCGTTCGATGCGCAGGCTGAGAGTCTCGATGCCCTGGATGAGCTGCCAGGCGCTCGCCGGGGCGATCGCGGATCCGAGGTCGCGCAGCAGCTGCACGCGCGCCTTGATGATGTAGGCGATGCCGTCGCCGACCGCGCCCGTGTAACTGACGCCGTGGTAGGACGGGTCCGGCTCGGTGAGGCCGGGGAACTTCTCCACGTTCTTGGACCATTCGAACGTGCCGCCGTCGACGATGACGCCGCCGATGACGGCACCGTGGCCACCGAGGAACTTGGTCGCCGAGTGGACGACGATGTCCGCGCCGTGCTCGAACGGGCGGATCAGGTAGGGGGTGGCGATGGTGCTGTCGACGATGAGCGGCACCCCGCCGGCGTGCGCCACATCGGCCACGAGACGGATGTCGAGCACATTGATTTTGGGGTTGCCGATGGTCTCGGCGAAGAAGAGCTTGGTGTTGGGGCGCAGCGCCCGGCGCCACTCCTCGGGGTCGTCCTGGTTCTCGACGAAGGTCGTCTCGATGCCCAGCTTGGCCAGCGTGTACTTGAACAGGTTGTAGGTTCCGCCGTAGATTGAACTCGACGAGACGATGTGGTCGCCGGCCTGGGCGATGTTCAGCACCGCGAACGTGGAGGCGGCCTGGCCCGAGGCCAGGAGCAGGGCTGCGGTGCCCCCTTCGAGGGCGGCGACGCGCTCTTCGACGACGGCCTGGGTCGGGTTCATGATACGGGTGTAGATGTTGCCGAATTCGGCCAGTGCGAACAGGTTCTGCGCGTGCTGGGCGCTGTCGAACACGTAGGACGTGGTCTGGTAGATCGGGGTGGCCCTGGCATTGGTGGTCGGGTCGGGCTGGGCACCGGAGTGCACCTGCTTGGTTTCAAACTTCCAGTCTGCAGCGTTGTCGCTCATGAGGTGATCTCCCGGGTGATCCTCGACGAGCGTGGACCTTCCAGCGCTCTGCCAGCGATTCTAGGCAGGGGGTTGTCGAGCTGGCAACGGACACCGCAACACAGCGTCACGAAGCGGTCAGCGCGGCGTGTCGCGCGGTGTGCCGACGGCAGGGTCTGCGGGCGGTGCGTCTGCGGGAGGCTCTGCGGGAGGCTCGGCGGCGAGCGTGCCGGCAGGCGCGTCGAGGTGCGGAAGCACGATAGTGCCGGTGTCGGTGCGCGCCTTCTTGCGGAACAGCCAGCGGGCGCGCGGCTCGATCAGCGGGTGGAACACCCTGCGCACGATCCGCTGCGAGAGGGCGATGGAGATCAGCACGCTGAACCCGATCATCGCGGGCAGCACCCAGCCCGGCTGGGGTCCGCCGAGCACCCCGCTCTCGCGCAGGAGGAACAGCACGAAACTGTGCAGCAGGTAGATGTACATCGTGGCCGCGCCGTAGGGCGTGAACCAGAGCCGTCGCCGGGGCATGAGCACCAGGAATGCCACGATGAGGGCGAACGCGAGCAGCAGCAGACCCAGACGGATGACGCCGGCCCAGAGCTGGTCGTAGCCGAACGCCGGGTAGGCCTCGTCGTAGAGCAGGAACTGGCGCACCTGCGCCTCACGAAGGGCGTCGATGTTCGCCACGATCACGCCCAGCAGTGCCGTGAACAGGGTGAACGCGCCGATCCGCCAGCGCCATACCGCGGTGGCGTGCAGCCCCAGCCAGCGGTCGGTGAGCTTCCACTGGCGTAGCTGCCAGCCGAAGACGAAGAACGGCAGCAGCCCGAGCGTGCGCGACAGCGCGAAGGTGCTGTCGATCGACGCGAAGTACCCGGCGCCGACGGAGATGATCACACTGATCAGCAGCGGATGGCGCAGCAGCACGAGGAAGGGCAGGGCGAGGCGCCAGGCCAGGAGCGCGATCAGGAACCACAGGGTCCAGGAGGGGGACGAGTAGTCCAGGCGGAATTCGCCGCCGAGTAGCCAGTGCACGACTGTCCAGATCGTCTCGAAGATCACGTAGGGGAGCACGATGTCGGTGACCAGACGATGCAGCTGGCGGGTGCCGAGCGGGCCCGACCGGGCGAAGTACCCGCTGACGGCGACGAACAGCGGAACGTGGAAGGCGTAGACGAACAGATAGAACTCGTAGGCGACATCCGACTCGGCGATGAGTTTCAGGATGGCGTGCCCGAGCACAACCAGGGCGATCGCGATCCAGCGCGCATTGTCCCAGAGCGGCACGCGTCGTTTCTGCACGTGCGGTATTCCGGCGGCGCGTGGGCTCATCATGCTGCTTCTCCGACCAGAATGGAACCATGGGTACAAAAAGAGTCGTTGTGACCGGTGCGAGTTCGGGGATCGGTGCCGCCACCGTGCGCCTGTTCCGCCAGCGGGGCTGGGATGTGGTGGGGGTGGCTCGCCGCACCGACCGCCTCGCGACGCTGCAGGCGGAGACCGGGGCGCAGGTCTTCACGGCCGACCTCACCCGGCAGGCCGACGTGGACGCGCTGCGCGACTATCTCGCGGCGTCCGGGCCGGTGCACGCGCTGGTCAACAACGCGGGCGGCGCAGTGGGGCTGGACACCGTCGAGGAATCGAAGATCGAGGACTGGGCCTGGATGTTCGAGATCAACGTGCTCGCGGTCAAGCGGGTCACGAGCGCCGTGCTGCCCTTGCTGCGGGCCGGGATCCGGGCGGAGGGCGGCGCCGCCGACATCGTCACGGTCACGTCCATTGCGGGTCATGTCGCCTACCTCGGAGGTGGAGGGTATAACGCGGCGAAGTTCGCCGCGCACGCCCTGATGGAAGTCTTGCGCCTGGAATTGAATGGCGAGCCGATCCGGGTGATCGAGGTTGCCCCCGGGATGGTGCAGACCGAGGAATTCGGGCTGGTGCGCTTCAACGGTGATGCGGAGAAGGCTGCCGCGGCCTACGCCGGGGTGCCGAATCCGCTCACCGCCGAAGATATTGCCGAGACGATCGTGTCGAGCGTCGAACGCCCGGCCCACGTCAATCTGGACCTGATCGTGATCAAGCCGGTTGCGCAGGCGGCCCCCACGCGAGTCGCGCGGGGGCCGCTGGCACCCAAAGACTGACGCACTCAAGCGTTCTGCCTAGGGGTGGACCAGGATCTTCACAGCAGTGTCGTTGTGGTTGATCAGGGTGTCGAAGCCCTCGCTGGTGAGGTCGAACTCGTGGCCCATGGTGACCGGGAGGGATTCATGCGAAAGCGGATGCGGGTGGCCGGGCGCCGAGATGAAGATCGGGCCGTCGAGATACTCGTGAAGGTCGGTGCCGCTGATGGCGCACCAGGCGACTGCGATCTTCACTGTGCCGCTGCGGGTCTCCGGCTCTTCGATGCCTTCAATGTGGACGTTTTTCTGGCCGTGGAAACGTGCAGCTTTCATTGAGAATCTTCTCCAGTCATGCGTCAAAGGCTCGGCGTAGGCGGATGGTCTGGCCCTCCGGCCCGCGAAACGACACTACTCCCCCCGGCTGGGGTGCAGCCGAGGGGAGTAGTGGTCATGCGGGTCGTACGGTTTCGATCAGTGCTCGGAGGCCTTCTCGGCGCCGAAGCCGGTCATGGACCGCACGGACATTTCCGCGGCCAGCAGCGGGTCTTCCTTGCGAGTGCTGGTGACCGAGCCGAGCCAGCCCAGGAAGAACCCGATTGGGATGGAGATGATGCCGGGGTTGCTCAGAGGGAACCAGGCGAAGTCGACGTCTGCACCGAACATCGACGTCTCCGTGCCGGAGAAGACCGGCGAGAAGATGATCAGACCGACGGTGACCGCAAGGCCGCCGTACATGCTCCACACGGCGCCGCGGGTGGTGAAGCCGCGCCAGAAGAGCGAGTACAGGATGGTCGGCAGGTTGGCGCTCGCCGCGACGGCGAAGGCCAGGGCCACCAGGAAGGCGATGTTCTGCCCCTGCACGCCGATGCCGCCGGCGATCGAGAGGATGCCGATGATGACGACGGTACGACGTGCGACCTTGACCTCGGCGTCGGGGTCACCCTTGCCCTTCTTGATCACGCTCATGTAGATGTCGTGAGCGAAGGAGGTCGCGGCGGTGATCGTGATCCCGGCCACCACGGCCAGGATCGTGGCGAACGCAATGGCCGAGATGAAGCCGAGCAGCAGCGGTCCGCCGAGCGCGAGGGAGAGCAGCGGCGCGGCCGAGTTCACTCCGCCGGGAGCGGCGAGGATGACATCTGCTCCGACGAGCGCGGCGGCACCGAAGCCGAGCACCAGCGTGAACAGATAGAACGCACCGATCAGCCAGATCGCCCAGACGACCGAGCGACGGGCTTCCTTGGCGCTGGGCACCGTGTAGAAGCGCATCAACACGTGCGGCAGGCCCGCGGTGCCGAGCACCAGGGCGATGGCGAGCGAGACGAAGTCGAGCGGGTTCTCGCCGTATTTCAGGCCGGGCACCAGGATGGCGTCGGCCGGCACACTCGTCGAGGCGGCGATGGCCGAGTCGAGAAGCGCCGAGAAGTTGAAGCCGTTGATGGCCAGCACCCAGACGGTCATCGCGAATGCGCCGATGATGAGCAGGAACGCCTTGATGATCTGCACCCAGGTGGTGCCCTTCATACCACCGATGAGCACGTACATGATCATCAGGCCGCCGACCACGGTGACCACGACGGACTGTCCGACCTTGTCGTTGATGCCGAGGAGCAGCGACACGAGGCCGCCGGCTCCGGCCATCTGGGCGAGGAGGTAGAAGAAGCAGACGGCAAGGGTGGTCGTCGCCGCGGCCACGCGCACGGGACCCTGACGCAGGCGGAAGGAGAGCACATCCGCCATGGTGTACTTGCCGGTGTTGCGCATGAGCTCGGCCACCAGCAGCAGGGCGACGAGCCAGGCCACGAGGAAGCCGATCGAGTACAGGAAGCCGTCGTAACCGCTGACCGCGATCGCCCCGACGATGCCGAGGAACGACGCCGCGGAGAGGTAGTCGCCGGCGATGGCGAACCCGTTCTGCGGGCCGGTGAAGGACCGGCCGCCGGTGTAGTAGTCGGCCGCGGTCTTGTTGTTGCGCCCGGCGCGAATGACGACGATCAGGGTGACCGCCACGAAAGCGAGGAAGATCGAGATGTTCAGCACGGGGTTGTTTTCCGCGGGTTCGACGGCTTGGGCCAGGCGGCCCGGCAGGAACTGCAGAATGCTGGTTGCGATCATTTCTTGTCCATCTCCTCAAGCTCGGCACGCAGCTCGGCCCCGAGGGGGTCGAGACGGCGGTTCGAGTACGACACGTACCACATGGTGATGGCGAAGGTGGTGACGAACTGGCCGAGGCCGAGCACCAGTCCGAGGTTGAACTTGCCGAAGACCGGGATTGCCATCACGTCGGGCAGGTAGGCCGCGACGAGCACGAAGGCGAAGTACCAGATGAAGAAGAAGGCGGCCAGCGGCAGCACGAACCCGCGGCGCTGCTTCTTCAGCTGGATGAACTTCGGCGTCTTCTCATACGCGATGTAGTCGATGGTGGACGGTTTTACTCCGTCCGGGAGTTTGTCTTTCAGTGATTCCGCCATGCGGGCTCCTTTGCTCCGGTGAAGGGATGTGACTGTGTGGGATGGTGCTGGGGTGATCTGTGGGGGTCGACTGGTGCTTCAGGCGTTCGGGCCGACTCCATGCACGGCCTGCTTGAGGGCGTCGAGAACCGTGGGATCCTCGATCGTCGGCGGTACGGTGTAGGCCTCGCCATCGACGATCTGCCGGATGGTCTTGCGGAGGATCTTCCCCGACCGGGTCTTCGGCAGCCTGTCCAGAATGGTCACGTCTCGGAACGCGGCCACCGGCCCGACATGCTCCCGCACCAGCGCGATGAGCTCTGCGCCGAGAGTGTCGTGGTCGATCGTGGCCCCGGACTTGAGCGTGACGAAGCCGGCCGCGCGCTGCCCCTTGAGAGGGTCGCGCACGCCGAGCACCGCGCACTCGGCGACCGCGGGGTGCAGGGTGAGCACCTCCTCGAGCGAGCCGGTGGACAGTCGGTGCCCGGCAACGTTGATCACGTCGTCGGTGCGGCCCATCACATAGAGGTAGCCGTCCTCGTCGAAGTGGCCGGAATCTCCGGTGGCGTAGAAGCCGGGGAAAGCCGACAGGTAGGAGCTTTCGAAGCGGTCTTCGCTGCCCCAGATCCCGAGCAGGGCGCCGGGCGGCAGCGGGAGGCGGATGGCGATGTTGCCGTCCTTGCCGGCCTTCGTGACCGGCTTGCCCTGGGAATCGAGGATGGCGATGTCGTAGCCGGGCACCGGGAACGTGGCCGAGCCCGGTTTCGTCGGGATGTCGGCGATGCCCCGCGGGTTCGCGCAGATCGCCCAGCCGGTCTCGGTCTGCCACCAGTGATCGACCACCGGGCAGTGCAGCCCGTCATTGGCCCAGTGGTATGTCTCCGGGTCGAGGCGTTCGCCGGCCAGGAACAGCCCGTGCAGGCTCTGGATGTCGTGCCCCGCCAGTTCGACCAGGTCAGGGTCGACGCGGCGGATGGCACGGATGGCCGTGGGCGCCGTGAACAGGACTGACACCTGGTAGTCCTCCACCACGCGCCAGAACGCCCCGGCATCCGGGGTGCCGACCGGTTTGCCCTCGTAGATGACCGTGGTGGCGCCGACCAGCAGCGGGGCATAGACGATGTAGGAGTGGCCGACCACCCAGCCGACGTCAGAGGCCGCCCAGAAGACGTCGCCGGGCTTGACGTTGTAGATGTTGGCCATCGACCAGGCCAGCGCCACGGCGTGGCCGCCGTTGTCGCGGACGATCCCCTTCGGATTGCCGGTCGTTCCGGAGGTGTACAGGATGTAGAGCGGGTCGTCGGAGCGAAGGCTGATCGGCGCGGCCGGAGAGGCCTCGTTCTCCTCGTGGGCCCAGTCCAGCCAGGCCACGTCGCTGGTGCCGGCGTAGTCGGCGGCGCAGCCGGGGACCATCTCCCGGTCGCGCACGATGACGGTGTGCACCGAGCCCTTGCTGCGAGCGAGGGCGCGTTCGACCAGAGGCAGGTATTCGACCGCCCGGCCCGGTTCGAGGCCGCCGGAGGCGGTCACGATCACGGTCGGTCGCGCATCGTCGATCCGCACGGCGAGCTCGCTGGCTGCGAAGCCGCCGAAGACGACGGAGTGGATGGCGCCGATGCGGGCACACGCCAGCATGGCGACGATGGCTTCCGGGATCATCGGCAGGTAGACGATCACCCGGTCGCCCTGGCCGACGCCGCTGGCGCGGAGCACCCCGGCGAAGCGCTCGACGCGTCCCAGAAGTTCACGGTAGCTCAGGCGCACCCGGGTGCCGGACATCGCCGAGTCGTAGATGACGGCCGTCTGTTCGCCGCGGCCGGCAAGCACGTGGCGGTCGAGCGCGTTGTAGCTGGTGTTGAGTTCGCCGTCCGGGAACCAGCGCCAGGCGCCGGGGAAGCGTTCCTCCAGCGCCACCGTCGGCGGAACGGTCCAGTCGATTGCCCGGGCTGCCTGCAGCCAGAACGCCGAACGCGTGCCGTCATCGATGCTTCTCTGCCACAGGTCGTGATACCCCGCCGAAGCTTTCCCTGACATTCGAACCTCTCCGTTGAAGTTCCTATGTATACATAGAATTCGTGAAGTCTGGCACATAACCCGCAATAAGGGAATAACATGTGATTTGTGTATACAGAAACCCCAACGACGGGGACCACGGCTCCGGTTCGCGCAAGTGAACGCGCCTACCGGCAGCTGCGCGGCGAGATTCTCGACGGCCTCCTGGCGCCCGGCACGGGGCTGCTCGAGGTGGAGCAAGCCGCCCGGATCGGGGTGTCGCGCACCCCTCTGCGCGCGGCGATCGCCCGGCTGATCGCCGACGGTCTGGTGGCCGGCCGCACCGGCCGTGGGTTCATGGTCACCGAGATGAGCGTGGACAGAATCGGGGAACTCTACGAGGTGCGACGGGCGTTGGAGGAACACGCCGCCCGGATCGCCGCCGAGCGCCGCGACCCGGCGGTCTTCGAGGATCTCCGCACGCAGTTCCTTGCGGCCCCGGAGCTGCTCCGGCACGGCAAGGCGGGACTACGGCGCTACTACGAGCTGATCGACGAGTTCGACCTGGCCCTCGACGTGGCCGTGGCGAACCCCTTCCTCGTGGGTGCGCTCGCCGGGGTGCGCACGCACCTCGCCCGCATCCGTCGCCTGGCCCGGGACAACCCGGACCGGCTCCGAAGCGCCGCCGCCGAGCACCTGCTCATCGTGGACGCCGTTCTGGCGGGCGATTCGTCGCTGGCCGCCCACGCCACGCACGTGCACCTCCACCAGAGCCTCACCAGCGTTCTCGCGACCCTCCGGGGATCGTCGGCCGTTCCGGCCGACCCATCGCCTCCACCGCGCTGACCGCACTATTCGAACCAATCGAACCAATCGAACCAATCGAAGGGATCCACCGTGCAGCTCCACCACGTTCGTGTTCACCGCAGCGACGAGAACCTTGCCCGAACCGACCAGCTGGCCTGGAAGATCGCCGAGGTCGCTTCCGACCCGGTCGGAGTGAGCGACGAGGTGACCGAGATGATCGTCAACCGGGTGATCGACAACGCCGCCGTCGCCGCGGCGTCGCTGACCCGGCGCCCGGTGGTGTCGGCCCGCTCGCAGGCGCTGGCGCACCCGCGTTCGTTCAACGGCGTCGGGGCGACCGTGTTCGGTGAGCAGCGCTCCCGCCGGGTGTCACCTGAGTGGGCGGCCTGGGCCAACGGGGTCGCTGTGCGTGAGCTCGACTACCACGACACGTTCCTCGCCGCCGAGTACTCACACCCCGGCGACAACATCCCGCCGGTCGTCGCGGTCGCCCAGCACCTCGCCACCGCCCGCGGATTGACCGGTCGCGACCTCGTGCGCGGCATCGCCACGGGCTACGAGATCCAGATCGACCTGGTCAAGGGCATCAGCCTGCACGCGCACAAGATCGACCACGTGGCCCACCTCGGCCCGTCGGCGGCCGCCGGCATCGGCACCCTGCTCGGGCTCGACCCCGAGACCATCTTCCAGGCGGTGGGGCAGGCGCTGCACACCACGACGGCCACCCGGCAGTCCAGGAAGGGCGAGATCTCCAGCTGGAAGGCACACGCCCCGGCCTTCGCCGGCAAGATGGCGGTGGAGGCGGTCGACCGCGCGATGCGCGGCGAAACCAGCCCCACCCCGATCTACGAGGGTGAAGACGGCGTGATCGCCTGGCTGCTCGACGGGCCGGATGCCGCCTACGAGGTGTCGCTGCCGTCGAATGGTGAAGCCAAGCGCGCCATCCTGGACAGCTACACGAAGGAACACTCGGCGGAGTATCAGGCGCAGGCGTGGATCGACCTGGCCCGGAAGCTGCACCGGGAGCACCCGGCCCTGTCCGATCCGGCCAACGTCGTATCCGTCGTCATCCACACCAGCCACCACACCCACTACGTGATCGGCTCGGGCGCGAACGACCCGCAGAAGTACGACCCCACGGCCAGCCGGGAGACCCTCGACCACTCCATCCCGTACATCTTCACGGTCGCCCTGCAAGACGGCAGCTGGCACCACGTGGATTCCTACCGGCCCGAACGCGCCGGCCGGGCCGACACGATCGCCCTCTGGAACAAGGTGACCACCACGGAAGACAGCGAGTGGACCCGCCGGTACCATTCGCTCGACCCGGCCGAGAAGGCCTTCGGCGGTCGAGTCGAGATCGAGCTCACCGACGGCAGCCGGGTCGTTGACGAGATCGCCGTCGCCGACGCCCATCCGCTCGGCGCGAAGCCGTTCGGGCGGGCCGAATACGTGCACAAGTTCCGCACCCTCGCGGCCGACGTGGTCGAGGAGGGCGAGATCGTGCGCTTCCTCGCCGCGGCCGAACGCCTGCCGCGGCTTGGCGCCGGGGAGCTCGGCCAGCTCACCATCGTGGCCCGTAACGGGTTGCTCGCCTCACTTCCCACCCCGAACGGAATCTTCTGATGTTGTACTCGAAAGTCAGCCCGGCCGCCAAGCGGGCCGCGTTCCGCGAGGACCTGGCGAGCGGCCGGCTGCTGCGCTTCCCCGGTGCGTTCAACCCGCTCTCGGCCCGACTGATCGCGGCCAAGGGCTTCGAAGGGGTGTACATCTCCGGCGCGGTGCTCTCGGCCGACCTGGGTCTGCCCGACATCGGCCTGACCACTCTCACCGAGGTGGCCGGACGGAGCCAGCAGATCGCCCGGATGAGCGACCTGCCCACGATCGTGGACGCCGACACCGGCTTCGGCGAGCCGATGAACGTGGCACGCACGATCCAGACGCTCGAGGATGCCGGCCTGGCCGGCATGCACATCGAGGACCAGGTCAATCCGAAACGCTGCGGTCACCTCGACGGCAAGCAGGTCGTCGACGACGACACGGCGGCCAAGCGCATCCGGGCGGCCGTCGACGCCCGGCGCGACCCGAACTTCCTGATCATGGCGCGCACGGACATCCGTGCCGTCGACGGCCTGGCTGCCGCGGTCGACCGGGCGAAGAAGCTCGTCGACGCCGGGGCCGACGCGATCTTTCCGGAGGCGATGGCATCCCTGGCCGAGTTCGCGGCCATCCGCGCCACCGTGGACGTGCCGGTGCTGGCGAACATGACCGAGTTCGGCAAGGGCGAGCTCTACACGACCCAGCAGCTGGCGGATGTCGGCATGAACATCGTCATCTTCCCGGTGTCCCTGCTGCGCCTCGCGATGGGGGCGGCCGAACGCGGCCTCGACACCATCGAGGCGCAGGGCTCACTGACCGGCTTGCTGCCGGAGATGCAGCACCGGGCGAGGCTCTACGAGCTGCTCGACTACGAGTCGTACAGCCACTTCGATTCCGGCGTCTTCAACTTCACCCTCAACCCGGATGTTGCCTCGTAGCAGCCCGGCCCCGCACGCAGATCCAGTCACAACGCAAGGGAGCGACATGAGTCAGAACGAACCGACCATTTACAAGGGCCTCGCCGGCGTCGTGGTCGACCATACGCAGGTGTCCAAGGTCAACCCCGAATCGAACTCGCTGCTGTACCGGGGCTACCCGGTGCAGGAACTCGCGGCACAGAAGAGCTTCGAGGAGGTGGCCTACCTGCTCTGGCACGGCGAGTTGCCGACCGACGTCGAGCTGGGCGAATTCGAGGAGCAGGAACGCTCCCTCCGGCACCTGACTCCTGCCGTGAAGCGCGTCATCGACGAGCTGCCGATGACGGCGCACCCGATGGACGTCGTGCGCACGGCGGTCAGCCTGATCGGCGCGAACGACCCCGATGCGGCCGACGCGTCGCCGGCGGCCAACCGTGCCAAGGGCCTGCGGCTCTGGGCCCAGATGCCGGCGATCGTGGCCTACGACCAGCGCCGCCGCCACGGCCTCGAGCTGATCGAACCGCGCAGCGACCTCGGCTACTCGGCCAACTTCCTGTTCATGACGTTCGGCGAGGTGCCCGAACTCGTGGTCGTGAACGCGTTCGATGTGTCCATGATCATGTATGCGGAGCACTCCTTCAACGCGTCGACGTTCACCGCCCGCGTGATCACCTCGACCCTGTCCGACCTGCACTCCGCGGTCACCGGAGCGATCGGGGCTCTCAAGGGCGCGCTGCACGGCGGGGCGAACGAGGCCGTGATGCACATTTTCGACGAAATCGGGCTCGGCCTGGGCGCCGGGAAGCGCGCCGAGGCGTGGCTGAATGAGACCCTCGCCGCAAAGCGGAAGGTGATGGGCTTCGGCCACCGGGTGTACAAGCACGGGGACTCGCGGGTGCCGACCATGCGCACCGCGCTGGTCACCCTGGTCGAGCATTATGACCGGCCGGACCTGCTGGAGCTCTACGAATCCCTCGAGGCGGGGATGACGACGCGCACCGGCATCCTGCCCAACCTGGACTACCCGTCGGGACCGGCGTACAACCTGATGGGATTCGACACCCTCACTTTCACGCCGATCTTCGTCGCGGCGCGACTGACCGGGTGGACCGCGCACATCATCGAGCAGACCGCATCGAATGCCCTGATCCGGCCGCTCTCGCTCTATAACGGCCACGAGGAGCGGCACCTGGCCTGAGCTCATCGTGACCGCGCCGTGACCTACCATTGGGAAATGGGATTCGACGCGGACGACGCTGCACGTGATGTGACCGGAATTGAGCGGGAAGTGCTGGGCTGGGACGTGTTCGCGGACGCGTCCCGCCAGCTGTCGAAGGCGGTGCTGTCGAGCGGCTTCCAGCCGGATGTCGTGATCGCCATCGCCCGCGGCGGGCTGCTGCTCGCCGGCGCCATGTCGTATGCGCTGGGCACCAAGAACTGCGGCAGCATCAACGTGCAGTTCTACACCGGCGTCGACGAGCGCCTCCCCGTGCCGGTCCTGTCGGGACCGATGCTCGACGCGCCGTCGCTGACCGGCCTGCGGGTGCTGCTCGTCGACGACGTCTCCGACTCCGGGCACACCCTCGCGATGGTCGTCGCGCTGCTGCGGGAAACCGCCTGCGAGGTGCGCACCGCCACCCTGTACACGAAGCCTCGCACCGTGCTGGTGCCCGATTTCACCTGGTGTGAAACGGACCGCTGGATTGTGTTCCCCTGGTCCTCGCTGCCTCCCGTAGCGGAGAGCCTCACCGGTGCGAGCCTGCCGGGCGGCGCACAGCTCGATGACGACCTGCCTGTCGCGAGCCTGCTCGCCGCCAGCCTGCCCCTCGTGGCCCGGGGCGCCCTGCTGTGAGCGTGCACCTGGTCGGCGGCGGTTGGAACCCCCGGACAGACGCGGCCGTCTTCGGACCCTTCCTGGCCGAGGCCACGGCGCGCGGAGTCGTGGCAGGCCGCGCGGAGCCTGGCATCGCGATCCTCGTCGTGCGTGCCGAAGACGCCGCCGACCACGCCGCGAACCTGGTCGCCGCCGTTTCCGCGGCCGGCGAGTTCGAGCCGAAGGTCACCGTCGTCGCCCCGGGCGACGTCTTCGCCCTGACCGCTGTGTCCGAGGCCGACGGAATCCTGGTCGGCGGCGGAGTCACCCCCGCCTACCTGGTCGCCGTGGCCCCGATATTCGGTGAGATCCGTCGTCAGGTGGCCGCCGGCATCCCCTATCTCGGATTCTCTGCCGGCGCGATGATCGCGGCCGAGCGTGCCCTGATCGGCGGCTGGCGCATGGGCGGCGTCGAGGTCAGCGGCGAACACGCCGCCGAGGGGCTCGACGAGATCACCGTTGAACCCGGCATCGGGTTGCTCGACGTCACCGTGGAGGTGCACGCCGCCCAGTGGGGCACGCTGTCCCGGTTGGTCGCGGCCACCGAGGCCGGCCTGATCGACGGCGGCCTGGCCGTCGACGAGAACACCGCGCTGGTCGTCGGCGAGGGCGCGCTCAGCGTCGTCGGAGCCGGCAGTGTCTGGCGGGTCAGCGAGGCCGACGGCGGGGTGCTCGTGAGCACCTTCGGGGCCTGAGCCGAGCATCATGCCCGTCACCCTCGCGGCGCTGACCGAGAGCCGGGCCATCGATCTTGGCTGGGCCCAGGCGCTGGCGCCGGTGGGGCCGGAGATCGACCGGATGGCGGAGCTCCTGCGCGCCGAGACTCTGGCCGGCCGTATCTGGCTACCGGCCCCGGAGAACGTCTTCCGCGCCTTCGCCGAGCCATTCGATGCCGTGCGGGTGCTCATCGTCGGCCAGGACCCGTACCCGACCCGGGGACATCCGATCGGGCTCGCCTTCGCGACCGAGGCACACGTGCGGCCGCTGCCGCGCAGCCTGGCGAACATCTGCCGGGAGCTGCACGACGACGTGGGCGTCACCGCCGCCACCGGAGACCTCTCGCCGTGGTCGCGGCGGGGGGTGCTGCTGCTCAACCGCGTACTCACCGTGCAGGCCGGCCTGGCCGGGTCGCACCGGCGCCGCGGCTGGGAAAGCGTGACCGAGCAGGCCATCCGCGCCCTTGTCGCCCGGGACCGGCCGCTCGTGGCGATCCTGTGGGGGAAGGATGCCGGCACGCTGCGGCCGCTCCTCGGGGACACGCCGGTGATCGAGTCCGCGCACCCGAGCCCGCTGTCGGCCAGGCGCGGATTTTTCGGTTCAAAGCCGTTCAGCCGGGCCAACGAGTACCTCGGCCGCACCGGGGCGGCCCCGGTGGACTGGTCCCTCGGGTAATCTGGAGCTCTCTGGAGGAGTTAGCTGTGCTTGAAGAGGAATACCAGCCGCGTCGGCAATTGCCCCGGCACCTTCGACCGACGCCCGCGGAAGAGGCGCCGTTCGGATTCACCATGCGTGAGGCCCAAATCACCGATCTGCCGTATATCCGGGAGGTCTACAACTACTACGTCGCCAACAGCACGGTCACCTTCGACGTCGACCCGATGACCCTCGCCGAGTGGCGCAGCAAGTTCTACTATCTGGGCAAGCTCGGGATGCCGTTCATCGTGGCCGTCTCCCCGGCCGGCCAGCTGCTCGGCTACGCCCTGGTCAGCCCGTGGAAGCAGAAACGCGCCTACCGGTTCACGGTCGAGAACTCGATCTACCTCGGAGCGGCCTCCACCGGCAAGGGACTGGGCCGGATGCTGCTCGGCGAACTCATCGAGCGCTCCCAGGCGGCCGGGCTCAAGGAGATCATCTCGGTCGTCGCCGACCAGGGCGCCGACGCGTCGATCAAGCTGCACCTCGACTTCGGATTCGCGGAGATCGGCCGGATGGGCAAGGTCGGCTTCAAGTTCGACCGCTGGCTCGGCACCGTGCTCCTGCAGAAGAGCCTCAAATAGGCTCAGCGGAGAGGTTGCGGCCGGCGGACGCCTAAAATCGAGGGATGACCGATGCCCTGCCCACCCTGCCCGAGCGTCACACTGTGTTGCGCTCGTTCGCAGGACACCTCGAGGCCGGCCCCGACGCCGTGTTCAACCGGCTCGTGACGGCGATGGCCTCGGGGGCGGCCGGCGGGGGCAACGTGCACACCGACCGGGACCGACGCCGACTCGTGCTGCGGCGCGGCTGGTGGTACCGCGGCGAGTACCAGGTGCTGCCCGAGGAGGAGGCCGGGTCGCTCGTGCAGTACGAGATCATCAACGTCGCGCAGCTGCTGCCGTGGGCCGGGTCGTGGGCGGCGGCATCCGTTCTCCGGGCCGCGCCGCGGGCGTTCCAGGCGTTGCTGACCGGGCTGTCCCACTCTTGAGCGTCGCGCCGCTGAGCGTCTTGCCGCTCCGTCGCGCCGATGCCCGGCATCCCGGCTGGCTAGGCTCGGGGGATGGCCGCTCCGCATGAACTGACCGCTCTCGAACAATGGCAGGCGCTGCAGCGCGGTGAGATCAGCCCCACCGAGCTGACCGAGCACTACCTGGGCCGGATCGAGGCTCAGGACTCCGGCCTCGGCGCGTTCGTGAGCGTGACAGCGGATGCCGCGCGGAAGCGGGCCCGCTTCGTCGAGCAGCTGATGCCGCGCAGCATGCCGCTCTGGGGTCTGCCCTTCGCCGACAAGGACCTGCAGAGCCGCGCCGGCGTGCCGGCCCGGTTCGGATCGCGTCTGATGCAGGATTACGTGCCGGCCGAGTCCGACGATCTCGTGCTCGCCCTGGACGCGGCCGGCGGTGTGAGCCTCGGCAAGACCAGCACGCCCGAGTTCGGGCTGCCGTCGTACACCGAGACGCTGGCCGGGCCGCCCGCGCGCAACCCGTGGGACCGCTCCCGGGGCGCGGGCGGCTCCAGCGGCGGGGCGGCGGTGGCCGTCGCCGCCCGGCTGCTTCCCTTCGCTCCGGGCTCCGACGGCGGCGGCTCGGTGCGGATCCCCGCGGCAGCCTGCGGTCT
Source organism: Cryobacterium sp. TMT2-17-1 (assembly GCF_004402765.1). Classification (NCBI taxonomy): domain Bacteria; kingdom Bacillati; phylum Actinomycetota; class Actinomycetes; order Micrococcales; family Microbacteriaceae; genus Cryobacterium; species Cryobacterium sp. TMT2-17-1. The sequence continues at coordinate 25,617 of NZ_SOGC01000024.1, read as the reverse complement.
CGTCGGCCTGAAACCGTCGCGTGGCCGGGTGCCCTCGTCTTCCGGGATCAACGCGCTCGGCGGTCTCAGCGTGGCCGGACCGCTGGCACGGACGGTGGCGGATGCCGCCCTGCTGCTGGACGCCATGATCGCGCCGCGAGGCGGGCATCCGCAGCACCTGTACTCGCTCCGGCCCCCCGGCGACGATGCACCTCTGCTGGCCGCCGCCGTGCGCGGCGAGGGCCGGTTCCAGCTCGGCGTGATGACAACCTCCGCCTGGGATGACGCCTACCCGATCGAGATCGCTCCCGAGGCGCTGGCCGCCCTGATGGTGGCCGTCGACGGGTTCGCGGGTATGGGCCATGGCCTGGAGGAGACGGCGCTCGAGCCCGACGACAGCTATGTGCCGGCGTTCCGCGCGATCTGGCAGGCCGGCGCTGCGAGCATCCCCGCCGACACCCCGGAGCAGGAGAAGCTGCTCGAGCCGCTCACCCGCTGGCTGATGAACCGCGGCCGGGAGCTGTCCGCTCGGGATCTGGCTCAGGCGCTCACGGCCCTGTCGGCTTACGAGCGGTCGCTCATCCGCCAGTTGTCCCGGTTCGACGCGGTGCTGACCCCGGCGCTCGCGCTCACGCCGCGCCCGCTGGGCTGGTACGACGCGGTCGACGGGGAGCGCAACTTCGCCCAGCAGGTGCAGTACACCCCGTTCACGTCCATGGTCAACGTGAGCGGACTGCCCGCGATCGTGCTGCCCGTTGCCGAAACCGGGGCTGGACTGCCGATGGGAGTGCAGCTGATCGGCCGGCCGGGCGGGGAGGCCACGCTACTGGCGCTCGGTGCGCAGCTCGAACGGAGGCTGCAGTGGCAGCACCGCACGCCGCCCGAGGCCGGCGGCCTCGGACTCCCGTGCGCCCGCTGAGCGATTCCGAGCGCGCGGTCAAACCAATTCGACGGAGATTTTGGGTCAAGCACCGGTTTTTGAGCCTGAACACGCGGTCTAGAGCAAAATCTCCGTCGAATTCGTTCGGGGTTCGACACGGATCCTCGCCCGCGGTGCGCTAGACCAGCGGGGCCTTTGCGGCCGGACGGGAGGGCCACCAGAACCTGTCGCCGGTGAGGAACACCAGCGCCGGCACCACGAGGGTGCGCACCACGAGCGTGTCGAGCAGCACGCCGATGCAGACGATGACGCCGATCTGGGTGAGAGCCACGACTGGCAGCACGCCCAGCACGGCGAAGACCGCCGCGATCAGGATGCCGGCGCTCGTGATGACCGCGCCCGTCGACGACAGGGCGCGCACCATGCCCTCCTTCGTGCCGAACCGGATGCTCTCTTCCCGGGCTCGGGTGGTGAGGAAGATGTTGTAGTCCACCCCGAGGGCCACCAGGAAGAGGAACGCGAACAGCACCACGTTGGTGTTGAAGGCGGGGAAGCCCATCAGGTTCTGGAAGATCCAGTTGGAGGCACCGAGGCTGGCGAAGTACGTCGCCAGCACGCTGAGGATCAGCAGAACGGGTGCCACCAGGGAGCGCAGGAGCAGGGCGAGGATGGAGAACACGATCGCCAGGATCATCGGGATGATCAGGGCCTGGTCGGCCTGGGCGCTCGTCTTGTTGTCGAACGCCGTGGCGTCACTGCCGCCGACCAGCGCCTCGGACACGTCGCCCGAGGTGTCGGCATAGGTGCCGCGCAGTGTGTCGATGACGGAGAAGGTTTCGTCGCTGCCCGGCTCGCTGGACAGGGAGAGGTTCAGCCGGGTCAGGCCGTTCGCGCTCTCGCCGGGCAGCACGGACTCGACGCCGGGCGTGTCGGTGGCAAGCGTCGTGGCCTCGGCGGCCGCGGCATCCGGTACCAGCACGATGGTCTGGCTGGTCAAGCCGGCCGAGAAGGATTCCTTCACGATGGCCTGCGCCTGCACCGATTCGGGCTTGCCGAGGAGTTGGTCGGCCTGCGACAGCCCCACGGAGGCGCCGATCAGGCCCAGGCTGAGGGCGCCGATCGCGGCGACGGATGCCGCGGTGACCACGATCGGACGGCGCTGCACGCCCCGACCGAGGCGGGTCCAGAAGCCGGGACGCAGCTCGGCACCGGCGCCCGGCACGAAGCGGGGGATGAACGGCCAGAACAGGCCGCGGCCGCAGACCACAAGGGCAGCCGGCAGCACGACCAGCGCGAAGATGATGGCGATGACGACACCGATAGCGCAGGCGAAACCGAGCGCGCGGTTGCCGGACAGCTCGGCGAACAGCAGGGTGAGCAGGCTGAGCGCGACCGTGCCGCCACTGGCGGCGATGGCCGGGCCGGCACCGCGCACCGCGGCCAGCATGGCGCCGTTGCGGTTCTCGGTGCGGAGTAACTCCTCGCGATAGCGGGCCACGAGCAGCAGGGCGTAATTGGTGCCAGCGCCGAAGACCAGCACGGACTGGATGCCGGCGACGGAGGGGTCGAGGGTGATGCCGAACGGCTCGGCCAGGGCGCCGACGACGACCCCGGACAGGCCGTCCGCGATGCCGACGACGACGAGCGGAACGATCCAGAGCACGGGACTGCGGTAGGTGACGATCAGAAGCACGGCGACGACGATCACGGTGACGAGCAGCAGCCGGAAGTCGGCACCGGCGAAGGCGTTGGTGATGTCGGACTGAAAGCCGACGGCGCCGGTGACAAAGGCGTTCAGACCGCTCGGCAGTGCGTCGGACGCGGCGTCACGGATGCCGGTGGCCGCCCCGCCGATGTCGGCATCGGCCTCGTCCGCGTCCAGCGGAACGATGCTGATCGCGGCCTGCCCGTCATCGCTGAACCGCGGCATGGTCGCCTGCGGCACGATCGACTGCTCGGCGAGGGCGGTGCCGCGTTCGGCGATGGCTGCGATGTCGGCCCGGGTCAGGTCGGCACCCTCCCGGGTCCAGACCACGATCGCGGAGGTCTGCTCGGCGGAGGGGAACTCGGCGAGGAGAGCGCCGACCTGTGCGGCCTGGCTGGATGTGGGCAGCCCGGAGGTGGGGAACTCCTCGGAATGGTCGGAGGGGAGGAGGGAGAAGAGCAGACCGACGGCGACAATCGTCGCGATCAGTACGATCCAGGCCGTGCGTCGACCGGTGATGATCCGCTGAATCGCGAGCAAAATTCCTCCAAGAAGCCTGATTGCTAGGCGTCCTAGCAATCTTCGTAATAGTATGGCTCCTATGGAAGAGCGCCGCAAGTTTGCTCCCGGCTCCGCGGCCGGGGTAGTCGGCGCGCCGGGGGGCGGCGAAAGTCGGGATCCCAGTCTTCCGGTTTCGGACCGGATCGGCTTCCAGCTGCACGACATCGTGCACCTGTCCCGCGCCTTCGAGCGCCAGGTCGGGCAGGCGCTCGAGGTGAACGCCACCGACCTGTCCGCGATGGAGCACCTGATCCGGGAGGGGTCGCTGACCCCGGGCGAGCTGGCCCGCTGCCTGGACATCTCCACGGCGGCAACCACTCTCGTGGTCGACCGGCTCGTGGCCCTCGGTCACGCCCAGCGCCATCCGCACTCGTCGGATCGGCGCAAGGTGGTCGTGGTGCCGGCTCAGGAGTCGGTTTCGCGGGCGTTCCAGCAACTGCTTCCGGTGATCGGGGGAGTGGCGGCGCTCACTCAGGATCTCTCTGATGAGGAACGAGAGGTCATCGAGGCCTTCCTGGCCCGGGTCGTCGACGTTTACCAATCGGCACTCGGCTCGCCGTCCTGAGCCGGTGATCCGCGCCCAGCAGCCCGCGTGCGCCACGCCCGGTGGTCGCCAATTGTTTTGAGTAATTCAAAACAACTGTTAGCGTGGGGCGCATGACGGAAACAGGGCGGGTGCGGGCGGTTGAGGCTTCCGGTCTGCTCGCCGACAGCATCCGTGCGTCTGGGCTCAAGGTCACCGGGCCCCGCTTGGCGGTGCTGCGTGTTCTCGACCAGGCCCCGCACTCGACCGCGGAGCGGCTCTACGCCACGGTTCGAGCCGAGCTGCCGGGCACCTCACTGCAGGCGGTATATGGTGTGCTCGCGGCCTTCACCGGCGCGGGGATCGCCCGCAAGATCGAGCCGGCCGGCTCCCCGGCTCTCTTCGAACGCCGGGTCGGCGACAACCACCACCACATCGTCTGCACCCGGTGCAGCGCGGTGCACGACGTCGACTGCGCCGTGGGTGAGTCCCCCTGCCTAACGCCCTCGAACACCTCCGGATTTACCGTGCAAACCGCCGAGGTCACCTATTGGGGCCTCTGCCCCGATTGCCAGACCTCCACACTCACCGCACTTTCCACACCTGCACCGCTGTCGAACGAAGGAGCACAATGACAATCAAGTCCACCACCACGCAGACGGGAACGCCCGTCGCCAGCGACGAGCACTCCCTGACCGTTGGAACCGAGGGAGCCACTGCCCTGCACGACGTCTACCTGGTCGAGAAGCTCGCCCAGTTCAACCGCGAGCGCATCCCGGAGCGCATCGTGCACGCCAAGGGCGGCGGAGCGCACGGCGTCTTCGAGGTGACCGGAGACGTCTCCGCGTACACCCGCGCCGCCGTCTTCGCGCCCGGAACGACCACCGAGACGCTGCAGCGCTTCTCCAGCGTTGCCGGTGAGCAGGGCAGCCCCGACACCTGGCGCGACGTGCGCGGCTTCTCGGTGAAGTTCTACACCTCCGAGGGCAACTACGACATCGTCGGCAACAACACACCGGTGTTCTTCATCCGCGACGGCATCAAGTTCCCCGACTTCATCCACTCGCAGAAGCGTCTGCCGGGCTCCGGCCTGCGCGACGCGACCATGCAGTGGGACTTCTGGACCCTCTCCCCGGAGTCCGCGCACCAGGTGACCTACCTGATGGGCGACCGCGGCCTGCCGCGCTCCTGGCGCGAGATGCCCGGCTTCGGCTCGCACACCTACCAGTGGATCAACGCCGCCGGTGAGCGCTTCTGGGTCAAGTACCACTTCACCTCCAACCAGGGCAACATCGAGATGGAGGGCTCGGAGGCTGAGCTCATCGCGGGGGCCGACGCCGACTACTACCGTCGCGACCTCTTCGACGCCATCGATGCCGGAAACTTTCCGTCTTGGGACGTCTCGGTGCAGATCATGCCGTACGACGACGCCAAGGCCTACCGGTTCAACCCGTTCGACATCACCAAGGTGTGGCCGCACGCAGACTACCCGCTGGTCAAGGTCGGCACGCACACCCTGAACCGCAACCCGGAGAACTTCTTCGCTGAGATCGAGCAGGCCGCGTTCTCCCCGGCGAACTTCGTGCCCGGCATCGCGGCGAGCCCTGACAAGATGCTGATGGCGCGCATCTTCTCCTACCCGGACGCCCAGCGATACCGAGTCGGCACGAACTTCAACCAGCTGCCGGTGAACGCCGCGAAGGCTCCCGTGAACAACTACTCGCAGGATGGCGCCGCTCGCTATCACTTCAACGCGACGGATGTCCCGAACTACGCTCCGAACTCGCTGGGCGGCCCGGTGGCCGACCCGCAGGCGGCAACCGACGGAAGCTGGGAGAACGACGGCGAACTCGTGCGCGCCGCCGCGCAGCTGCGCAGCGAGGACAGCGACTTCGGCCAGGCCGGGACGCTGTACCGCGAGGTCTACGACGATGCCGCCAAGGCGCGCTTCCTCGACACCATCACCGGTGCCATCAGCGGGGTGGAACGTCCCGAAGTGACCGAGCGAGCTATCGCGTACTGGACCAGCGTCGACGCCGACCTCGGCGTGAAGCTGCGCGCGAACCTCGCGACCTGGGCCGAGGCCGACCTGCTGGCCGAGGCCGCAGCCGGGTACGCCGCCCCGTAGCAGCAGCGCTGCACCCGCAGAATCCGTTCACGACAACGCCCGGCCTTTTCGAGGTCGGGCGTTGTCGTGTCGATGCGCTCGCGAGCTGAGTCAGCGGCAAGCGGAGCGCGGAGCGCGGCGCCCGGTGGACCTGCGCATCCAGCGCTGCGCGTTGGCTACTGCGTTGCGCCGGCGAGCACGGCGGCGAGGGCTGCGCGCAGCCGGGCATCCGCTTCGATGGAGACCTGCTCGATCTCCGGTTTCGTGCTGAGCTGCGCCATGATGGCCGGGTCGAGGGCTTCCACGGTGGTTTCACCGGCCCCCGCGTGGCGGCGCACGACCACGTTGCAGGGGAGCAGGGCGCCGATGCCCGGGTCGGCGGTCACGGCCCGCTGGGCCAGGGCGGGATTGCAGGCACCGAGAATCAGGTAGTCGCCGACGGCGTCGGCGGCCTCCTGGCCGAGCTTGGCGGCGAAGGTGGACTGTATGTCGATTTCGGTCAGTATGCCGAATCCCTGGTCGGCCAGTGCTTCCCGGGCCATCCGGACCGCTTCGTCGAACGAGACATTGACCGTGACGGTGTGTGCGTAGCTCATGCTGTTCCTCCACTTGGGTGACATTCACTCGGTTCATTCACTCGGTGACATTCACTGGGGACCGCGACGCCCCCAGACCATCATGCGCGCCACCGGCCCGATCTGCCACCGTGAACGGGTGGATTCTCGTTAGGTCAGGCATTTCATACGTGAGACATGCTGACCTCGACGGATGCGCCCGGCGCCAGCCGCCCCCGCGCGAGCTGCCGGCCATTCGCGGTCAAGGTTGCTCACGTGCTCTGGCTATCGTCCCCATTCACCCGGTCCACTTTCACCGGCCCCGAGCTGCACCGGTTCGGCCACAAGGGAGCTCAGGGTGGGCGCCCGAATCTACAGGTGCCGCGGCACGTCCGGCTCGTCGTGTGGCCAACTCAGGAGATCCGTCCGGGCCCTCCGGACATTCGTGCTGATCCTGCACTGCTCCGCACCGGCTGGTAACTATGGGTGACGGATGTCCTGAGTTGGCCACACGCGCGCGCTTGGCCGCCCTGACCCGCGGAGGCAGGACGCAGGGCGGCAAGGCCCATCGACCGGAGCCGTGGCGAGCTCGGTGGGCAGCCGGAGTTTCTCCCGTTTGGAGTTCCGCACCGCGACCCGAACCCCGAACGAATTCGACGGAGAATTTTGGCCGAATCGGCCCAAAACCGCGCGAGAAAGCCGTTTCGAAGCAAAATCTCCGTCGAATTCGTTCGACACCGGAAGCTTCACCCAAAAAGCCTCGCCCCGGAAGCCTCGTGCAGAAGCCTCGTCCAGGAGGCTCCGTCCAGGAGGCTCCGGCCAGGAGGATCCGGCTAGGAGGCCAGAGGCGCCGAGTGCGCGGCGACCAGCGCGGAACTCTGCTCCCAGAGGGCGGCGGCCAGCTGAGAGTCGTAGGCCTGCTTGTTCGCCTTCTGGATGCGGCGTTTCTCGTAGTACTCGCCCGATGCCCAGTCGGTGCCCGGCGTCGCGGTGGCCAGCCAGACCAGGGTGTCGGCTCCCTGTTCAGCGCCGAGCAGCAGGCGTTTGAGCGGAGTCTGGTAAATGAGGCGCATGAGGGTCGTCGACCCGGTGGAGAAGCTCGTTGCCACCACGCCGGGGTGGAAGGATGCAGTGGTGAGTCCCTCGTCGCTGTAGCGGCGGTGGAGTTCCCTGGTGAAGAGGATGTTCGCGAGCTTGCCGTCGCCGTACGCCTTGTTCGCGGAATACTTCGTCTCGCCCTGCAGATCGTCGAGGTCGATCTTGCCGAAGAGCTGGTTGGCGGCGCTGGACGTGTTGATCACCCGGGCCCGACTGGCGACGAGTCGGTCCATCAACAGCGTGGTGAGCAGAAAGGGAGCCAGGTGGTTGACCTGGAAGGTCTTCTCATAGCCGTCAACGGTGGTTACGCGGTCGCCCATAATGCCGCCGGCGTTGTTGGCGAGCACGTCGATGCGCGGATAGTGCTCCTGCAGCTCGGCGGCAAGGGTGCGCACCTCGTCGAGGCAGGCGAAGTCGGCCACGAGGAAGTCGGCACCCAGCGCCTCGGCGACAGCGGCGGTCTTGGCTGGCGAGCGGCCCACGATCACGACTCGGTCGCCGGACTGGCTGAGGGCGCGGGCGGCGGCGGCGCCGATCCCGTCGCTGGCGCCGGTGATCACGATGGTGCGTGCGGTCATTCTGGGTCCTCCGGGTTATTTGACATAGCCGCCCTTTTTGAGGCCGGCCTCGATCTCGAAGCGGTTCTGCAGCGGATTGCGGCCGGCCGCCAGGTAGAGCAGCGGGAAAACCATCCCGAAGCGCTGCCACTGATGTTTGTGCACGGCCTCGTGTTCGAGGATGGCCATCGACACGTTCTGGTTGGTCAGGTAGCAGCCGCCGACACAGGCTCCGCCGCGTCCGAATGCCCAGGAGGGCATGCCGCGAAAAACGATGAGGCCGCCTCGGCGCTCGACCTTGCCCGTGCTCCAGATGGAACCCCAGATCACGCCGACCGTGGTGGCGTACAGGTAGCCGGCCCGGCTGATGGGGGAGTCGAAGAAGATGCGGCGCACTCCTCCAGCGTAGGTGGCCCCCACGATAGAAGCCTGGGTTTCCCATGATCGACTCACGGCGGAGGTGGCGCGGGGCAGGTGGTGGAAGGTGGCGCGGGTTGGAAAGTGCGCCAGCCTCCACCGGGTGCGCCGCGAGGGCGAAAGCGCGGCTACGGGCGACCGTACTCCTCGAGCAGCCGCAGCCAGACCTCGCTCAGGGTGGGGTAGCTCGGCACCGCGTGCCACAGCCTGCGGATCGGCACCTCGCCGACCACGGCGATGGTCGCCGCGTGCAGCAGCTCCGCGACATCCGGCCCCACGAAGGTGACCCCGATCAGAACCTCACGGTCGAGGTCCACGATCGCGCGCGCCGACCCGGTGTAGCCGTCGGCGTGCACGGATGCCCCGGCCACCTGGCCCAAGTTGTAGTCCAGTACCCGGGTGCGGAACCCGGCCTTCTCGGCAGCAGCCTGGGTCAGTCCCACAGATGCCACTTCGGGGTCGGTGAAGGTGACCTGCGGCACGGCGGCATGGTCGGCTGTGGCGACGTGCGATCCCCACGGGGCGTCGTCGACGGGCCTGCCGGCGGCCCGGGCCGCGATCACGTCACCGGCCGCGCGGGCCTGGTACTTGCCCTGGTGGGTGAGGAGGGCCCGGTGGTTGATGTCGCCGACGGCATACAGCCAGTCCCCGGTCAGGTCCGGCGCGGTGCCCCGCACCAGCAGGGTGTCGTCGACCTCGAGCCAGTCGCCCGGTGTGAGGCCCACGGTCTCGAGCCCGACATCCGCGCTGCGGGGAACCCGGCCGGTGGCCACGAGTACCTCGGTCGCGGTGACCCCGCTGCCGTTGGAGAGGGTGAGGGTCACATCGCCGTCGGCGGTGCGGGCCGCCTCGGTGGTCGACACCCCGGTCAGCACGGTGACGCCCGCCCCGCGGAGGGCCGCGAGCACGAGTTCACCGGCGAAGGGCTCCTGACCGCCGAGCAAATCGCTCCGAACGATCATCGTGACCTCGGCGCCGAGCCCGGCGTAGGCGGTGGCCATCTCGGCGGCGACCACGCCGCCGCCGATAATCGCCAGACTGTCCGGGATTCCGGGGGCGCTGGTGGCCTCGCGGCTGGTCCACGGCGACACGGCTGCCAAACCGGGAATATCGGGCAGCAGCGCCGCCGACCCGGTGCTGACGACCACGGCGTGCGCCGCGACCAGTACGGTCGTGGTGCCGTCGTCAGCGGTCACGGTCACCTCCCGCACGCCGGTGAGGCGGGCGTGGCCGCGCACCAGGGTGATCCCGGTCTTCTCCAGCCAGCGCACCTGGCCCTCGTCGGACCAATTGCTCGTGAAGGAGTCGCGGCGGCGCAGAACGGCCGCGATGTCCAGGTCGCCGGTCACGGCCTCGGCCGCACCGCCGACGCGCCGGGCTGCGGCGAGGGCCGCTCCGCTGCGCAGGAGCGCCTTCGACGGCATGCAGGCCCAGTAGGAGCACTCGCCGCCGACCAGCTCGGCCTCGACGATCACGGTGCGGAGGCCTGCCTGCGTCGTGCGGTCGGCGACATTCTCACCCGCCGCGCCGGCGCCGATCACGATGACGTCGTAGCTCTTGGCGGAAGGGTCAGGTGGGGTGGTGCTGGCGGCGGCAGACATCCGTCTCTCCTTTGGTCAGTGGTGCAGATGAGTGGTGCTGTAGTTCCAATGAGGTGGTGATGCCAGCCTAACGACCCACGAAAGTAGCCGGCCGGCGGCTGACGAATGCCTCCATGCCGATGCGGGAATCTTCGGTCGCGGCCAGGCGGGCCAGGGCCGGCTGCAGCCCCGCCTCGGCGGCCGCGGCACCCTCCCGCGCGGCCGTGCGGGCGTTGGCCAGCGTGGCCTGCACGGCCAGCGGGGCCTGGGCGGCGATCCGCTCGGCCAATTCCAGCGCGCGCTCGAACTGGGTGCCGTCCGGCACGACCTCCTGCACGAGCCCGATGCGGTGGGCCTCGCGGGCGTCGAACATGTCGCCGGTGAGCATCCAGCGCATGGCGTTGCCCCAGCCGGCCGCGCGCGGGAAGCGGATGGTCGCGCCGCCGAACGGCAGGATGCCGCGCGCCACCTCGATCTGGCCGAATCGGGTGGACTCTGACGCCACGGAGATGTCGCTCGCGAGCATCAGCTCGATGCCGAGAGTGAGGCAGGTGCCCTGCACGGCCATCACCACGGGCTTGGACACGCTTGGCCCGTCGACCTGCCACGGATGGATGCCGCCGGGCGGCACCATGTCGAGGCCGTCGGGGCCAAGTCGGGGGCCGATGTCGGCCAGGTCGAGGCCGGCAGTGAAGTGGTCGCCGACCGCGTAGACGAGGCCGACCCGCAGCTCAGGGTCGCGGTCGAGTTCACCGTAGGCGAGGGCCAACTGCGTCAGCAGCGCCAGATCGGCGGCGTTGCGCTTCTCCGGACGGTTGAACCCGATCAGCAGCACGTGCCCGCGCCTCTCGGTGATGATCCTCGACGGATCGGAAACGGAGTGCTGCTCGTTCACGGATGCCTCCCTTGGCCTCGTGACGCTGGCGCGTCGGTCCCATGCTATGGCTGAGCAGGTCGGGTCAGCGCGCCGATGATGCGCAGGATGCTCGGCAGGTCGTCGGTGGCGGCCTCCGGCGAGGCCGGGGCGAAGCCGGCGATGGTGGCGCCGGCCAGTTCGAATTCGGCGCGCAGGGCGGTGATCAGCCGGTTCAGGGTGTCGACGCTCAGCCCGAACGGGTAGAGGTCGGCCAGGCCGGCCAGCGCCGACGGGTCGAGCACGTCCAGGTCGAGGTGTAGGTAGAAGGTGCCCACGCCCGTGGCGCGCAGGGCCGCGACGAGCGCGTCGGGAGGGTCGAGGTCCTCGACCGGAAGACTCACTATTCCGCGGTCCTGGATCAGGGCGTCCTCGGCCGGGTCGATGGCGCGCGCGCCGCCGATCACGACGCGTTCCAGAGGAACGCGCTCACCCGGGTCGAGGGTCAGGCCGTCGGCACCCTCGCCGGTGATGGCGCGCAGCACCATCCCCGTGAAACCTCCGGACGGTGAGGTGTCGGGGGTGTGCAGGTCGGGGTGGGCGTCGAGCCAGACCACGGCCAGGTCATCAGGATGCTGCCGCGACGCATGCTCGACGGCCGCCAGGGACACCCCGTTGTCGCCGCCGATCGTGACCACCGGGCCAGCGCCGCCGTGCAGTGCAGCCGTGAGGCGTTCGCGCACCATCATCAGGGTGGAGAAGCGGTCGATGCCGGTGTCGAGAGAATCGCCGGCCTCGACCGGCACCGGCACTTCACGGGTGACGGAGTAGGGAAGATCACCTCGGATCGCCTCCGCCCCGTCACTCAGGCGCATCGCGCGCGGAGAAACCGAACCCTGCCACTGTGGCACGACAACGAAGGAGGGAGCCATACTTCAGTATGCTCCCAGAGCTTCCCCGCGCGCGGAATTTTCGTGCTGGATCGGGCCGATCTACGCGCAGCGCCTATTGGTCGCGGTAGCGCGCAGCGGCGTCCGTCGCGTCCCGCAACTCGGCCGCGTTCAAGCGCGGGCCGTAGCCGGGGGTGTCCCGCTGGATGCGCCAGCCCTCGCTGAGCGCGCCGACGTTGACGGTGTCGTAGCCGAAGCGGTCCAGCAGTGCGGTCACGGTAGCGGCGGCGGGGGCGTCGTCGCTGGCGATGACCAGGGCGCGCCGGTTGACGGACCCGGCCGGCTGACCGTGCTCGGTGAGATCGGCGGCATAGATGTGGTTGAAAGCCTTCACGATCGTGGACTCCGGCAGGCGATCACGGAGCAGCTCGGCCGTGGTGGTGCTCTCGTCGTCGAGTGCGGCGATGTCGCCGTCGCGCTGCGGGTAGTAGTTGTTCGTATCGATCACGAGCTTGCCGGCCAGCTCCGTCGTGGGCAGGGTGTGGATCTGGTTCAGCGGGATGGTCACGACCACGAGGTCGCCGGCCGCGGCGGCCTCGGCGGGGGTCGCGGCGCGGGAGTGCGGGCCGAGCTCGCCGATCAGATCAGTGAGGGTTTCGGGGCCACGCGAATTGCTCACGACCACGTCGTATCCGTTGGCCACGCCGAGTCGTGCGAGCTGACTGCCGATGTTGCCGGCGCCGATGATTCCGAGAGTTGTCATGCTAGGGACAACGCCGGGCGCCGACGGGATGTTCCCGTCGGCGCCCGGCTGCGCTGGAGGCTGAGGGCTACTGCGTGATGGAGTCGGCGCCGCCGGATTTGAGCGCGGCGAGGCGGGCGTCGACCTCGGTGAGCTCGCCGAGGTCCTCGAGGCTCTCGAACTGGGCGTCCAGGCTCGACGCGGCCAGCTCGCTGGCGCCCCGAACGCGGGCCTCCTCGCGGCGGATCTTGTCCTCGAAGCGGCTGACCTCGCTGGTGGGGTCCATCAGGTCGATGCTCTTGACGGCATCCATCACCTTGGTCTGCGCCTCGGCGGTCTTCGACCGGGCGATCAGTTCGCTGCGCTTGGCGGAGAGCTGGTTCAGCTTCTCCTTCATCTTGTTGAGGCCGTCCTTGAGCTGGGCCACGACGGCCGTCTGCGAGGCAATCTGAGGCTCGGCCAGCTTCGCCTCTTTCTCCGACTGCATCTGACGGCCGAGGGCGACCTTGGCGAGGTTGTCGAAACGGTCGGCGTCGGCCGCGTTTCCGGCGGTGCGCAGCTGGTCGGCCTTGCGGCTCGCGGCCAGGGCCTTGCCACCCCACTCGGTCGCGGCCTCGACGTCTTCCCGGTAGTCGTCCTCGAGCAGGCGCAGATTGCCGATCGTCTCGGCGATCGCGCTCTCCGCGTCGGCGATGCTGTTGGTGTAGTCGCGAACCATCTGGTCGAGCATCTTCTGCGGGTCCTCGGCGGAGTCCAGAAGCGCGTTGATGTTCGCTTTCGCCAACTGGGAGATACGGCCAAAGATGGACTGTTTCGTCATTGTGCGGTGTCCTTTCGAGTTCCGGAGCATCGGCTGACCTCCAGTGTGTCGGTTTGTGCTGGTCAAGACGTGTGGACCGCCGTGCAGGCTGCGACGGCTGCGACGGCTGAAACGGCTGAAACGGCTGCGACGGCTGCGACGGCGCCGGTTTCTAGAACCGCCCGCCCCCGCCCCGGCGTGAGCGGGAACCGGCACCGCCGAAGCCGCCGGGCATGCCGAAGCCGCCGCCGCGCCGGCCGCCGCCACCGCCACTGAACATGCCACCCCCGCCGCCGGAGAGGATTGTGTTGATCAGGATGCCGCCGAGCACGGCCCCCATGACCCCGTTCCCGCCGCTACCGCCGGCTCGGTAGCCGGGACCGTGGCCGCCCGGAACCTGGCCGGCGAACCCGTCGACGTCGTTCCGGGCGCCGGCGATGGAGGCCGCGGCCAGGGAGTTGGCCCGTTGCGAGGCGGCGAGAGCGGCACCCGGGTCGGTGGCGGCCAGCGATTCGGCCTCCACGAGAACCCTGCCGGCCTCGGCGACCCGGGTGCGCGCCTCCGCGCCCACCGCCCCGCGCCGGGTGCTGATGAAGTCTTCCGCGGCCGACACCTGCCCGCGCGCGGCGAGCAGGTTCTGGTTGAGGGTGGCCCGGGCGCGCTGGACGTGCGCCTCGGCGTCCCGCACGCCCTGCAGCGCGGCATCCATCGCGGTGTTGGCGGCGTCGAGCATCGCCATCACCTCGAGCGGGTTGATCCGGCCGGCCGCGGAGCGAGCGCGCACCTCGGCGAGGGTCTGTTCGGTCTGGCTGATCACTCCCGGCAACGCGGCGGCGGCCTCGGTCGACGTGGGCAGGCCGCGCGCGGTCACCAGATCGGTCTGCAGCTCGGCGACCGTGGCCGCCATCTGCCGGGTCGCGCCGGCGAGGTCGGTGCCCAGGCGGTCCACGGCGTCCAGGAGCAACCGCGCCTGGTTGACCGATACCTCGGCCGCACGGATGTTCACGGCCGCGGCCGCCGTATCGCCGGCACCCAGCCGGGTGGTGGCCCGGGCCAGAGCGGTCTCCGTGAAGGCGAGACGCTCGCGGGCCTCGGCCGGGTTGTCGGCAACCGTGCCGAGCGCCACGTCGGTGTACCGGGCGGCCAGGGCCGCCAGGCTCTCCTCGCTGCCGGCGAGCCGGGCCCGCACGGCCTCGGCGCCCTGGGACACGGCAGCGGCGACCTCAGGCGCGTTCTTCTCCAGCTGGCGCAGTTCGTCGAAGTCGTCGGCCTGCGCATCGAGGGTGAGGTTGGCCTGGCTGCAGAGGTCGATGATCGCGGCGTGCCAGGCGCGCGCCTGCTCTTCGGAGTCGGGTTCGGCGTCGTCGAGCTTCTGCTGCAGGGTGAACGCCTGGCTGAGCTGCTTCTGCGCCGTTTCGAGCGCGGCCCGGAAGGCGGTGGTGACCTCCGTGCCGTACTGGGCGATCGCGAAGCCGAGCTCCTGCTCACTGGAACGGATCGCGTCGTCGGTCTGCACGAGGGTACTCGAGGCGCGCCGCTTGAGCTCGGGCGTCGGCAGGGACTGTAGCCCGGTCGGCGCTCCGGCTCCGGCTGGCAGGGCACGCCCCCGCCCGCGTCGGGCGAGCAGGATGACCGCTCCGGCGACCAGAAGCACCAGCACGGCGATGATCACGAACACGACGATGAGAAACCCGCCGGCACCGCCGCCGGGGCTTTCGTCCCCGGGGGTGATCTCGCCGGCCGAGACCGGCTCGCCCCGCAGAGCCGCGGAGAAACCCTCGGCTGCGGCGATCGCGGCGCCGGCCCAGTCGTTCTGGCGCAGAGCCGGCTCGATGGCGACGGTCTCGATCTCCTGGAGCTGGGCATCCGTCAGGGCGGAGTCGGGGGCCACGGAAAGTTGGTACTGGCGGTCATCCGTCGCTACGGCCAGCAGCACGTCGTTGGTGCCGAGGCCGTTGTTGTCAGCCGTCTGGTCGGCCCACTGCTCGCGGTCCTCGACCCCTGTGAAACTGTCGACATAGGCCACGAAGAGGTCGGCTCCGGTCTCGGAATAGAGCTCGTCGAACGCGGCCGTGACCTCGTCGGCGCGGGCGGTGACGGCGTCGACCGTGTCGACGATGTGGCTGGCGCCGAAGTCGACCGGGTTTTGCGCCCAAGCCGCCGTGGGCGCCGACGCGCTGGACATCGCAAAGCTCAGAACCGCCGCAACCGCGACCGGAATCAACCACCGTGACCGCATGGACCCCATCCTCACACCACCATCGACACTCGGGCGTTCCCAGGTCGAGCATAGGACGGCGACACAGGCCCGTCCACCGCCCAGGCAGGAGTATCACTGTTGCCCACTGTCACGGCGGCTGGCTGGCTGGGCATCTGCCGCGGGCTGCAGATCATCGACGACACCCCTGATGGTCAGGTCGAGGTCGTCCAGCACCTCGCCGGCGCCCGCCGGGTCTCGAGCCTGTCGATCGGCCCTGAACGGGAATTCGCTTCACCGTGCGCCGTTTAGGTCAGGGTGGGGCGCGCAGTCTTCTCCGTGCGCCTCGTCGACAAAAGGAGCTCTACGACATGACCGCAGCACCGACGACATCCATTCCCCGCATCACCCTCAACAACGGAGAGACGATCCCGCAGCTCGGGTTCGGCGTGTACCAGATTGAGCTGGCCGACACCAGGCGGTCGACGCTCGCCGCCCTCGAGGTGGGCTACCGCCACATCGACACCGCCGAGATGTACGGCAACGAGCAGGGCGTCGGCGAGGCCGTGCGCGAATCCGGCCTGGATCGGACTGACGTCTTCGTCACGAGCAAGCTCAACAACGGCTTCCACTCCCGAACTGATGCCCTGGCCGCCTTCGAGCAGACGCTCGAGACCCTCGGCTTCGACTACCTCGACCTCTTCCTGATCCACTGGCCGCTGCCGGCCGTCGGAGACTTCGTCGAGACCTGGAAGGCGTTGGAGGAGATGCACGCCTCCGGGCGGGTGAAGACCATCGGCGTCTCCAACTTCCAGCCGCAGCACCTGCGGCGTCTCCTCGACGAGACCGGCACAGTGCCGGCCGTCAACCAGATCGAGGTGCACCCGTACCTGACCCAGGACAACGTGCGCGCGTTCAACACGCAGCACGGCATCGTGACCGAAGCGTGGTCGCCCATCGCACAGGGCAGGGTGCTCGGCGACCCCGTGATCACGGCCATCGCCGGCCGCCTGGGCCGCTCTGCCGCTCAGGTCACCCTGCGCTGGCACCTGCAGCGTGGCGACATCGTGTTCCCGAAGTCCGTCACCCGCAGCCGGGTCGAGGAGAACTTCGCGCTCTTCGACTTCGAATTGACTGCCGACGACCTGGCTGCGATCACAGCGTTGAACCGCGACGAGCGCACCGGCCCCGACCCGGACCAGTTCAACTGGATTCCCTGACCACCCGCAGGGGTCCGGGTCACTAGTCTGGACGGATGCCGCTCGAGACCCGCACCGCCCGCCTCCTGCTGCGCCGTTGGCGTGAGTCAGACCTGGCGCCGTTCGCCGCGATGGGGGAGGACCCGGAGGTGATGCGGTACTTCCCGTCTCGGCTGACCCGGACCCAGAGCGACGAGCTCGCCGGCCGGGCCGACCGGCTCTTCGAGACGCACGGCTACGGACTCTGGGCGCTCGAGAAACAGTCGACGGGCGACTTCATCGGCTTCACCGGGCTCGCTCCCGTGCCCGCGTTCATCCCCGGACCCGGCGGGCTCGAGGTCGGCTGGCGGTTGGCCCGCTCCTTCTGGGGCCAGGGCTACGCCACCGAAGCCGCCCGGGCGGCCCTCGATGTCGCTTTTGGGCGGCTCGATCTCGAACAGGTGCAGGCGATCACGGCGGTCATCAACGAACCGTCGCGGGCCGTGATGGAACGACTCGGGATGACCGCGACCGCCGAGTTCCAGCATCCGAAAATTCCCGTCGGCTCACCGCTCCGGGTTCACATCCGGTACGCGGTTTCCCGGGCGGCCGCCGCCCAGGCGTGCGCCGCGGCCGATCTCACCCGGTAGAGTTCAGGCACTTTACAATAGGACTGGCCGCCACCATGGAATCGACTGTCGCGCACCATCTCCGTCCAGCGTGCGCATGAGCGACCATGAAGCCCTGACCCGCCAGACGGTGGACCTGCTGCGCGACCTCATCCGCAACGCCTGCGTCAACGACGGCACTCCCGATTCGGGCGGCGAGATTCGCAGCGTGCGTTCGCTCGAGGGGTTCTTCGCCGGGTCGGGACTCGACCTCGAGGTGGTCGAACCGCATCCGGGCCGCGCCTCCCTGATCGCTCGAATCCGGGGCACCGATCCCACGGCGCCCACGCTCGCCCTGGTCGGCCACCTCGACGTGGTGCCGGTCGACGACGGCGGCTGGAGCCGCGACCCCTTCGGCGCCGAGATCATCGACGGCGAGATCTGGGGACGCGGCGCCCTCGACATGCTCTACCTGACCGCCAGTTACGCGGTCGTCACCCGGGCCATTGCGACCGGACCGTTCCGGCCGCGCGGCGACCTCATCTTCGCCGCGGTTGCCGACGAGGAAGACGGCAGCCACTTCGGCGTGGAATGGCTCACCGAGCACCGGCTCGATCTGATCGACGCGGACGCCGTGCTCACCGAGTCCGGCGGGGCCATGGTCGGGCCGCGGCCGCTGATCTCGACGGCCGTCGGCGAAAAAGGTATCGCCGGGCGGCGCCTTTCCGTGCGCGGCACCCCCGGCCATGGGTCGGCCCCGTGGGGCGCGCGCAACGCCGCGGTGATCGCGGCGGATGCCGTGGGGCGCTTGGCCCGCTACCGCGCCCCGGTGCAGATCACCGCCGACTGGCGCCGATATGTGCAGGCCCTCGACCTGGAACCCGACCTTGCCGCGCGCCTGCTCGACCCGCACCGGATCGACGGCGCCCTGAACGAGCTCGGCAGCCTGGCCGGGTTCGCGCACGCATCCACCCACACCACCATCTCGCCCAACATCGTGCGGGCCGGGGTGAAGGACAACGTCATCCCCGCGCTCGCCACGATCACCCTCGATATCCGGGTGCTGCCCGACCTGTCAGCCGCCGACGTCGACGCCTACCTGCGGGAGGCGCTCGGCGACCTGGCCGACGAGGTCACGATCGAGGGCGACGAATTCGCCGCGGCCACCCGGTCCGCGGTCGACACGCCGCTGTTCCACTCGCTCGGCAAGGCCGTGCGCCGGGCCTACCCCGACGCCGACCTGCTCCCGGTGCTCAGCGTCGGCGGCTCCGATGCGCGGTTCTACCGCCGCCGCGGCGTCCCTGCCTACGGTTTCGCGCTGCTCGGCCGGCACTGGGACTACGGCACCTTCCGGCAGCTGTTCCACGGCAACGACGAGCGCATCGACATCGGCTCGATCGCGTTGACGGTCGCGGCCCTCGACACCGTCGTTCGCGACTTCCTCGACTGAGCTGCTGCCGCGAGAAGACACAGATGAGACAGACCAAGCCCAGGCGGCAGTCCCCACGCACGAGGCAGACCGGCACGCGGCGACGGATGCCCGCCCGCACCGGTTCGGGAGCCGTCGCCTACCTCGCCATCGTCGCCTTCACGTCGATCTACCTCGTCGTCGACGCCTACCGACCGGTCTCGATCTGGGTGGCCGCGTTCTACCTGGCCGTCAGCCTCGCCTGCTTCGTCGCCTACGCCATGGACAAGACCGCAGCGGTCGCTGCGCGCTGGCGGGTGCCGGAGAACACCCTGCTGCTGCTCGGATTCGCCGGCGGCTGGCCGGGCGCGATCGTGGCGCAGCAGGTGCTGCGGCACAAAACCAAGAAGGCCGGTTTTCGGCAGGCGTTCTGGGGCACGGTGGCCCTGAATGTGCTGGCTTTCGTCGTGATCTTCTCGCCGCTGCTGCCGGATATGCTGGCCCGCTGAACCGAGCCGAGCCGAGCCGGGGGCGCGTGCCCGGCCGCAGGTTACTCGTTCGATGTCGAGGACGGCGACGTATTTCGTGCACAATTCCGTGGTGGGCGAACTCCATACCGTCTCCTGCCCTGACATCCTGCCGAACGGACCGCCCGACCTGAAGGCGGGCAAGGGAACGCCGACCCGGACTCCCCGGTGACGCCGGCATACCCGAGACCGGACTGGTTCACCGGCACGATCCGCGAGGTGACCGTGGACGTAGGTCGAGATCCGAGCTCATATGGCGCGGCGATAGAACGGCAGCACGCCGGGAACCCTGTTGTGTATTCATGCTTGTATTGATAAGATGATACAAAACTAAGAACACAAAAAGGGGATCTGATGCTCGGTGACGTCTGGTCCAACATGATCTTCCACGTCGCCGTGTCCACGTGGACGGTAGCCGGTCTGCTCGTGGGGTCGTGCGTGCTGCTGTGGGTCTTGACCCATGTTCCCGCCGTGCAGCGTCGGCTCGTCGCCCACGCGTCAACGGTCGCCGGGCTCGGCCTGCCGCACGCCTCGCATCCGATGGTCTTGGCGGCCCAGGTGCGGAGAGTACGGGGCTTCTCCGGCGGCGGATTCCTCGGCGTGATCGTCTCGATTTTCCTCGTGTACTTCATCGGGGCGGACCGCAGTGGTCCGGCCACCGTGTTCCTGCTTGGCGGTTTCGTGATCGTCGGGGTGCTGGGTGGCGCGATCGCAGCCGTGGCCGGCGAGGTGGCGAGGACCGGCGAGGGTGAGCGGGTTGCCCATGGGCGGCGCACCCGCTTGGCCGATTACGTTCCGCGGTGGGAACGCGTCGGCGTTCGTGGCACCGTATTCCTCAACCTGGCGGTCGTCGGTGTGCTGGTACTGCTGCCTGTTTTTTGGAAGCTGCAGCTCTCCGTCTTCCCGCAGTCCTTCAGCGTGGCGGTCGTCGTGGCCGGGCTGGCCGTGGCGGTGCTCGCGGCCTTCGAAATCGGCGGTCGCATCGTCGTCGCGCGTCCCCAGACCATGGCGTCGGAGCAGGAGCTGGCCTGGGACGATGCGATGCGCTCGGCCGCGATCCTGGATCTGGTCGCCGCCGCGTTCCTCCTCGGTGCTTTTGGTGTCTTCTTCGGCCTTCAGGAGATCGCGATGGCGGTGCGACCGGGAATCGGTGGCGGCGTAGCCTCCGTGGAGGCGTTCAACCTGTTCGGGCTGGTCGTGCTGGGCGCGGGTGCCGCCGCATCCGTTCTCACCTCGTCACGGCGTCACTTTCGGCGAACCCTCCACGCGGATGCCGGTTCGCGCCCGGTCGGCCCGCAGTGATTCTCCGCATCGACCCGCGCTCGGCGACACCGCCATTCGACCAGCTGCGCGTGCAGGTCATTGCGCACATCCGGAGCGGGGCCATGGTCGCGGGAACACGCCTGCCCACGGTGCGCAGGCTCGCCGCTGACCTAGTGCTCGCGCCGAACACCGTGGCGCGTGCCTACAAGGAACTCGAGGCGGGGGGGTTCATCGAGACCCGCGGCAGGGCCGGTTCCTTCGTCAAGGCCGCACCGGACTCGGTCGAACAGCAGGCGCTCGGCGCGGCAAAGACCTATGTCGAACGGCTGCGGGAGCTGGGGGTCAGCCCGGCCGACACGGTGGCGTACGTCACCACAATCCTGCAGAACTGAGGCCCGGCCGTTGGTGAGATCGGGTGCCGGTCGCGGCCGGTGGCCATCGGTTGCCCCGGGTCAGAACAGGTGCCGCAGGTAGCGCTCCGGGGCCTCCAGGAAGGAGCGCCAGTCGCGCACCAGGTCAAGGTCTCCCCAGGCGCACGGGCGGTAACCCCAGGGCCCGACCTCGTAGATGGCGGCGCCCGGGAGCGACGCCAGGATCGGGGAGTGCGTCAAGAGGATGACCTGGGATCCGCCCGCGTCCAGGATGTCCTGCTGGTGGCGGATCAGGGCGAGAGAACCGGTGGAGGAGAGGGCCGACTCCGGCTCGTCGATGATCCACAAGCTCGGGTAGCGGGACCGTGCCGCGACGAGGTGGAGGAAGGATTCGCCGTGCGAGCGCTCGTGGAACGAGGGCTCGCTGACAGGCATCCGTCGTCACGTAATCGCGGAGATTTTCGGGAAACGCCGGTTCGGGGGCCATGAGCGGCGTGTCGCGAAAATCTCCGAGGTTGGTGCTGCGGGCGCACCGGATGACCCGCGGCAGCCCATGCCTCCGCACCGCTCCTGCGAGATCCCGTCCGCGCTGCTCACCGAGTGGATCGCCGCCGGGTATTCGTTCGTGGCGGAGCTGGCCCGCCTGCACGACGTCGAGTACGTGGACCTGCCCACCAGGCACTGGCTCCAGTTCACCAGGCCGGCCGAGCTCGGCACCGCGATTCTGGCGGGCGTAGAGCGCACCGCTTGATCGCGCGGAGCGGGCGGCCAAGACGGAAAATCCAGGTCATCGAACCGAAGGTCCATGCATCCGAGAAATCGCGCTCCCGACCGGGCCGGTGCCGTCAGCTGCCAATCCAGGCGTCCACGCTGATGTCGAACCCGGCAGCACTGCAGGCCGCGCTGACACGGGCCAGAGCCTGCCCCCACTCTGTCGACAGCGGATCGATCTGCTCGCTGGCCGACGACGGCAGCAGGCCCTTCAGGGCCTCCACGTGGTCCGCCACCGCGGAGCCGGGCACGGTGTCCACGCGGGCGCTCAGTCGCGCAACGAACCGTGCGGCTCCCTCGAACTCCCGCTGGGTTGAGGGCTCTGCGAGCAGCGAGCCGTACGCATTGTGCATCAGCGTCACAACGTCACTCACTTGGCCGCAGGTGTCCTCCGCGTTCACGGGATCCGCAGAAGGCGATGCGGTGACGAGCGAGGCATTCGTTTGAGTGCCGACGACGAAACCGACACCCAGTGCGACAAGGATGCTGAGAACCAGGAGGGCGTTGCGGTCGCGTCCCCCGGCGGGCAGCGCAGTCTCGTCGAGTACCTCCTCGAAAAACGGTTGAAGCGAACCCTCGGACGTCCCCTCGTGCATCGTCCGGGGACCAGTATTCCTCGGTGCCGTCGACTCACCGGGGGAGCGGGGCGGCTGGGTGTTGACCTCGAATTCGGCCGCACGGATCGCGGCGGCGATCGCGGCACGGTCGGCGGCCACCGTGGCCTGCAGCTCCCGCAGCGCGGCGGTGGCCTTCGGATCGCCGACGAAGTCGCCGTTCGCCGAGAAGACGCGCTTCTGGAGGTCGCGCAGCTGGTTTGCCGGGGACGGTGAGCCATCCGGTGCCGCCTCGGCGGGGTGAGTCGCCCACCACAGGGCGTTGAGCACGTTCTTCTCTCCCGAGTAAGCGACCCGAACCGCTGCGAGGTAGGCCGGATCGCGCTGGGCCAGCGAGTACGCGTCTTCGGAGCCGTGGTCACGCACCACTGAGAGCCCCCGATCGTCGATTCGGTCAGCATGGCACAGTGCCCGGTCGTTCCCCGCACTGCTTCCCTTTCCGCGTCGCGTGCCGATTCCCCGTCCGCGTCGCCGCCAATCGGCGTCGCGCCGGAACTGCGCCGCTGCGCCCGTCGCGTGCCACGCGCGCAACGGCGCACGATGCGCGCGAGACGGTTGCCGCGGCACCGGCCCGCACGGACGCCGCAGACTGGAGTAATGGAAGAGTTCGCTTTCGACGGTGACGGCCCGGTGTGTCCGGCGTGCGGGGCCGAAATGACCCCCGACGGTGTGGACACCGCTCAGGGGCTCGAGTCCTGTCACCGATGTCCGCGCTGCAGACTGGTCGTCGTCGTTCCGGGCAACTGGCTGGAGTAGGTTTCAGCCGATGGCCATCCGGCTCGGGGCGTCACCGCATCCGAGTGCCCATGGATGCGCCGCTAGAGCGGGAGAACGCCGCCGCAGACCTACTGGCCGGGAGCCCGATACGCCGGCGTTTTCTTGGCGGCGTCGGACTGCTCCGGAACCTCGATGACCCCCAGAACGTCGGTCTCCCCGAAGGCGTAGTAGAAACTCTCGACCGACCGACCGACCGACCGACCGACCCACCCACCGATTTGAGGGCTGCGACCAGCGCCTTCCGACGGCCGGTTCCGCCTTCGCGCATGAAGCCCCTGATGCCCTCGTCCACCTAGTTCGCTCCAAATAGATACTGGCTCATGGTCAGTCCCGTCCTGTGGTGTGCTGGACGCGGACATCCGGAGCAATGCCCGAGACCTGTGTGCGGCAACCCGCCGAGGCACGGCAACGACGCTCGGTCCCCGAAGTGGGGCTGCGACACATGGTAGGCCCGGCTGTTCCCGGGGACAACGGGGCGGCCGCCCAGCCTCAGAGGGCTCCCGACCCGGTGGTCGAGCTGGGCGAGACCCGAAGCGATGCCTCCAAGGTCGATGAACAGAACTTCGAATCTCAACCTCCAAAAATCCGCAACCATCTGACGAACACTCGACTATGTGTACGCAATGAGGTATCCTCGTAACATGACCNCTCGTAACATGACCAACCTCGCGGAAGACCTCAGGCAGGCGGCCGATGCCGTGGCCCTGCTGGGCTCGTCATGCGCTGACTTCTCGGCCCTTCCTGATGCCGAGGTGTTGGCCGGTCAGAAGCGAATCGCTTCGATCCGCCGTCTCGTCGATACCTATGCTGCCTGGATGGCGGCGACCATCGCCGAGCGTTCCCGACCGGAGCTCGGGCACTCGGGTTTGGCGGCGCAGCAGGGGTATCTCTCCCCGGAGGCCCTGATTCAGAACTCGACCGGCTCGTCCAAGGGCGACGCCTACAAGCTGGTCGCAGTCGGCACCATGATGGCCGATGCCGAGGCGGCCGACAGGCTCGTCGAGGCGGCGCTGTCCTCGCCCGACGCGGATGCCGCCGAGGTCGCCGAGGTCGAGGCGAAGGTGCCCTGGCAGGCGCCGATCGCCCGGGCCGTCACCGCCGGCACGCTCTCGGTTGACGCGGCCGAGTCGATCCGCGCGGGGCTCGGCCAAATCGATGCCTCGGTCACCGCCGAGAAGCTCGCGGTGGCGCTGGAAGCGCTCCTGGCGGAGGTGTCGTCGCTGAATGCCGATCAGGTGTTCAAGCAGGCGAGACGGATGCGCGACCGGCTCGATGAGGCCGGCATTGCCGCCCGCGAGAAGCAGGCCTACGACGACCGCTACCTGCGGGTCTACCGGCTGGGCAACGGCACCGTGCGCCTGAACGGGCTGTTCGCGCCCGAAGACGGCGAGTTCGTGCTCTCCACCTTCGACTCGATCACGGGCCCGCGCCGCGGCGGGGTGCGATTCGTGGACGCAGAGCGGGCAGCCTGGGCAAAGAAGATGCAAGACGACCTCCGCACGACCGAACAGATCGCCGCGGACTCCCTCGTGCAGCTGCTCAAAATCGCCGGCGAGGCCGACCCGGGCCGGGTCTTCGGCGGCCGCCGCCCCTCGGTGCGCGTGATCGTGACCGAGAAGGCGCTGAAAGGTGGCCAGGCCGGTCAGACCGGGCAGCAGGGCCAGACCGGGCAGCAGGGCCAGACCGGGCCGGCGCCGACGACCGTCCAGACTGAAACGGGCGAATCTGGGCCCGTCGAACCCGTCGAACCCGTCGAACCCGTCGAACCCGTCGAACCCGCCGAAGGGGCCGCTCATGGGCAGCTCGAGGGCAACCCGGTCCCCATCTCGCAGGAAACCATCGACCGACTCCTCTGCGACACCGGGACCCGCGGCATCAAATTCGACGACAACGGCCAGATCATCAACGTCGGCCGCGACGAACGACTCTTCACCGAGAAACAGCGCGCCGCAATGGCAGTATGCGACGGCGGATGCCTCTGGATCGACTGTGAGAAACCGCCAGCGTGGGCAGAAGCGCATCACATCAACGAGTGGCTCAAAAACAACGGATGTACGGACCTTGCCGACGGGGTACTCCTCTGCCATCCCCACCATCTGCTGCTGCACAACCAGCACTGGACGATCAGCCGCACCGGAACGCAGTACTGGCTTAGGCCACCGATCGAGGTAGACCCCAAGCAGACGCTGGTGGCGTTGCCGAGCAAGAGGGCAGCGCTGTAGCGCTTGGTCTCGACGGGCTCGATCCGCGTCGCGGGAACCTCGAGTGGGTTCCTAACCGGGTCTCGACGGGCTCGACCCGCGTCGCGGGCAGGGGCGGGTCAAGGGGCGGGGCAGTTGCTCCCAAACCGGCACAGGCGATCGACCGCGACGCGGGATGAGCGTGGGTTCCGCGACTTCTCAGGGAGCGGTCCGTGGTTCCCGAGCGAGCGTTCCGGGACTCCCGTGTCTTCTCGTCACTGGCTGAGCAGCAACTCTCTCCCGAACGAATTCGACGGAGATTCTGCCCGAAACTGCCCCAGGAAACCCAAAAATGTGGTTTCAGACCAGAATCTCGGCTCTCCTGCTGCTTCTGTGGGTTAATCCCGGCCGGGGAGTGCGGGTTTGTGGCCGCCGAGGCTGAGCATGGCGAGGGCGATGAGGGCGTCGGGTGATTTGA
>NZ_SOGC01000042.1:0-4738 GCF_004402765.1 Cryobacterium sp. TMT2-17-1 | reverse complement strand
TTTTCCTGCCCCTTGAGTTTCTGTTCCTAGACAGTCAGAAACCTAGACAGGAAGCGGCGTGCGGCCGTTAAGGCGCTCCGAAACACCCACAGATGAAGCAGGAGAGCCAGAATCTCCGTCGAATTCGTTCGGGACGCAGGTACTTCGGGGCCTCAGACTCGACAGACGTAGGGGCTGGAACACCGGCCGACCCCCTCGCTGGCCGACCGGCCAGCTAGCGAACGGATGCCGGCGCGGGCTGCCGCCCCGCGGCGAGCGCGAGCAGCGCCGGAATGCCCACCGGCTCCTCCGCCAGCAGCGGCACCACCGCGAGCCGCGGGGCGCGCTTCTCGTGCACGTGCTCGAGCTCGGGGAGCTCGTTCCGGGCCCGCGCGAGCAGCAGCGGGTTGGTCGGCGCCGCCGCGGCGATCGAGTTGTTCACGATCCACGCCCACGGGGTGATGCCGGCCCGCTCCAGGTCGGCCTGCAGCTCCGCGGCCTCGAGCACGGGCGTGGTCTCGGCGAGGGTGACCAGGATCACTTTCGTCTGCTCCGGGTCCTGCAGCCGCATCATCGGCGTCGTCAGACGGATGCCGTCGCCCAGCTGCCGGGTGACCTCGCGGTGGTACGACCCGGTCGCATCCAGCAGCAGCAGGGTGTGGCCCGTGGGCGCGGTATCCATCACGACGAAGGTGCCCTTCGCCTCCCGGCTCACGCGGGAGAAGGCCTGGAACACGGCGATCTCCTCCGTGCACGGCGAACGCAGGTCCTCGCGGAGCATGGCTTGGCCCTGCGCGTCGAGGTGAGCGCCCTTCGTGCGCATGACCCGCTCGGTGTAGTTGGCGATTTCGACGGCCGGGTCGATCCGGGACACGGTCAGGTTCGCCAGCCGGCCGGCCAGGGTGTCGTCGAGGTGCGCGGCCGGGTCGGTCGTGGTGAGGTGCACGGGCAGCCCGCGTTCGGCGAGGCTGACGGCGATCGCCGCCGCGAGCGTGGTCTTGCCCACACCGCCCTTGCCCATCAGCATCACCAGGCCGTGGCCGCCGGCCTCGATCTCGTCGACGAGAGCCGAGAGCGGGGCCCCCGGAGCGACCGTGGCGATTCCGGTGCCCGGTGTCGGGACGACTGCAGGCTCGAGCAGGCTGCGGAGCGCGGCCAAGCCGACCATGTTGGTGCTCTTCAGCCCCACGTAGCTGGTGGGCGCGGTGCGCAGCCCCGCGGGCATCGCGGCGAGCGCCTGCTGTTCGCGCACCCGGATGGCGTCGAAGAGCGGGTCGGCCTCGGCGGGCGTGCCCGTATCGGCATCAGAATCCGTTGCCGGTCCGGCCGGCAGGATGCCGTTGACCACCAGGTGCTGACGCTGCATGCCGATGGCGGCGAGTTCTGCCTGGGTGCGGGCGGCCTCCCGCAGGGCGCCGCCCTGGGCGCGCGCCACGAGCACCAGCCGGGTGCGGGCAGGGTCGGCGAGGGCGGCCACGGCGTCGGCGTAGACGGCGCGCTGCTTCTCGAGGCCGGAGAGCGGCCCGAGGCAGGACGCGTCGCCCGTGCCCTCGGTGAGGAAGTCGGTCCACGACCCGGGCAGCTGCAGCAGACGGATGGTGTGCCCGGTGGGGGCCGTGTCGAAGAGGATGTGGTCGTACGCGGCCGTCCACGCGGCATCCGTCAGCAGGTCGGTGAACTCGTTGAACGAGGCGATCTCGGTGGTGCAGGCACCCGAGAGCTGCTCCTCGATCGAGGCCATCTCGGCGGGCGGCAGCAGGCCGCGCACCGGGCCGACGATGCGTTCGCGGTACTGCGCGGCCGCCTGCTCGGGGTCGATCTCGAGGGCCGACAGGCCGGGCACCGCCGCGATCGGCATGACCGTGTTGCCGATGGTCACCCCGAAGACCTGGCCCACATTGGAGGCCGGATCGGTGCTGACCAACAGCACGGATGCCCCGGACTCGGCCAGACGCACCGCGCTCGCGCACGCGATGGAGGTCTTGCCGACCCCGCCCTTGCCGGTGAAGAAGAGGAAACGTGGGGCGTCGTCGAGGAAGCGCAGGGTCGTCATGATCGGCCCTAGCAGCAGCCGCCGTTGCCGCAGCAGCCGGCATCGGCGCCCGCGGTATTTTCAGTGAGCTCGGTGGCTGTGGCGCTACCGGACCCGGCCATGGCTAGCAGCCGCACCGTTCCCTCCGGCTGCACGGCCGCACGGTGACTGGCCGCGCCGGTGTCGACAGCCGCCACGTCGGTCCAGCTCGCGAGCTCGGCGCGGGTCGGGTAGCGGCCGGTGAGCACGGTGGCTCCCCCTACGAGCGTGACGGGCAGGCCCTCCTGGCCGACGGTGTGCAGGAACTGGCGGGCCACCTCGTTCTGCACGAAGGCGAGGGGCTCCTGGGCCAGGTTGAATCGGGCAATGTCGCCGCCGTTCGCGCGGGTGAAATCGAGGTCCGCGGAGAGGGTGACCAGCGCCTGGTCGACGTCGACTCCGCAGATGCCTGTGCCGCAGCACAGTCCCGGTTCGAAAATCTCGATGTGTGCCATGGGTGACCATCTCCTAGACCGGCATCCAGAGGGGCGACTTGTCCGTGATGACGGTCCTCCCAGTATATCGACGCTTATCGATATTTGGCGACTCGTTTGCGTTAGCACCGGCTCCCATTGCGAGCGCGGGAGTGGAAGACTGACTGCGGGCGCCTCTGCCCTGTTCATCATTCAACCCGAAAGGCATGCGATGACCGACGCACACGACGCCGCAGACCTTCTCCCGCTGCTTCTCGAGCAGGAACGTGTCATTCAGTTCGACTCCTTCGACGTGGGCGACGCCTGGGCCGTCGGGTCGCGGCTCGTGGAACTCGGCAACGCCCGGCGGCATCCGATCGCGGTGTCGATCATGTTCGGCGACCAGCGCGTCTTCCATGCCGCCCTGCCCGGTGCCTGCGCCGACAATGACGCCTGGCTCGAAAACAAGTTCCGGGTGGTGCGGCGCTTCGCCAACTCCTCCTACGCCGTGGGCATGCGCTTCCGAGCGAACTCCCGCGACTTCAGCACCGACTCGAACCTCGACCCGAACACACACGCCGCGCACGGCGGCGCCTTCCCCCTGCGCGTACGGGGCTCGCTCATCGGCGTCGTCGGCGTCTCCGGGCTGGCCCAGCGCTATGACCACGACCTTGTCGTCGAGGCGCTCGAGGAACACCGCCGCACCCACGGCTGACCGGCAACGGTCTGGCCCGCACCCGACTCCCCTGCCCCGGCTGCCCCGTCCCGCGGCCCTGTCCCGCAGCCCTGTCCCGCAGCCTGCCCGGATGTGAAAGTCTGGACCGAAGCCCCTGACCTGCTTTCGTTGGAGTATCCGTGACCGCCGCACCTGTCCGTTCGATGTCGCAATTCGACGCGGGCATGCCCGACGACCGCATCACCCTGCGCTTCATGGCCGTTCCCGCCGACGTCGCCGCTTCGGGCGCGACCGTGGCCGCTGGCAGCGTGCTCGAGTGGATTGACAAGGCCGCTTACGCCTGTGCGGTGGGCTGGAGCGCATCCGACACGGTCACCGCCTACGTCGGCAATGTGCACTTCACCCGGCCGATAAAGCCCGGCAACCTGGTCGAGGTGCACGCCCGCATCATCCACACCGGACGCACGAGCATGCACGTGCTTGTCACGGTCGAGACCACGGATGTCCGCGCCCGCGAATACAGTCCGGCGACCCACTGCATCCTCGTCTTCGTCGCCGTCGACGATGCCGGGAAGCCGCAGGAAGTTCCCTTGTGGGTGCCCCACTCCGACGTCGACCGGGAGCTGCAAGAGAACGCGACGGCCCGGCTCGAGCCGCGCAAGCGCATCCAGACTGTCATGCGCTCACAGGAATATACCGATGACAGCACCACGCCAGGCACGGTGTTCCGGTTTTTGGCCGACCCCGCCGACGCGAACTGGGGCGGCAACGCCCACGGCGGAACCGTGATGCGCTGGATCGATGAGGCCGCCTTCGCTACGGCGGCGGCCTGGAGCTCCGTAGCGGCCGTTGCCGTCTACTCGGGCGGCATCCACTTCTACCGGCCGATCCACATCGGGCACATCGTCGAAGTGGATGCCCGGCTCATCCACACCGGCAAGCGCAGCATGCACATCAGCATCCGGGTGCGCTCGGGCAGTCCACGCACGCCCCACGATTTGCACCTCACGACGCAGTGCATGAGCATTTTCGTCGCACTCGGCGCGAACGGGCACGCCGAGCCGGTAGAACCACTGACGCTGATCACCCCGGAGGACAAGCGGCTCGACCAGCACGCCCGGGACCTGATGGAATTGCGCGCGCCGCTGGTCATGATGCCCGTTGACCACCTGCGCCTGCCGTGACCGGCGCGCCCTTACGGCCCGAACGAATTCGACGGAGATTTTGCGCGAATCGGACCTGAATCCTGCGAAAGAGCGCTTTCACGCCAAAATCNTCCCCTGCTGTATCCGTGGGTGTTTCGGAGCGCCTTAACGGCCGCACGCCGCTTCCTGTCTAGGTTTCTGACTGTCAAAGGAAAGAAACTTTATAGGCGGGAAAACGGCGTGCGGTCTCTAACTTTATGGCGGACTTTGCTCGGTGTCGACAAGACAGTGGTCGAGGACGTTGATCTCGACCTCGTAGCGGGCGTTTTTGTTGCGTCGGTTCGGCTGACCAGGTCGATGCGGAACCGGTGCGGGAGCTGCCAGAAACGCTGCCCGCGCTACGACGAGGGGGCGGGGCGCCGCCGGTGGCGGGGATTGGATTTCGGCTCGACCC
>NZ_SOGC01000051.1:0-30527 GCF_004402765.1 Cryobacterium sp. TMT2-17-1 | reverse complement strand
GGGTGGCCGGGAGCTCGCCGGCCAAGGCGCGGCTCTCCGCGATCAGGTTCTCAGCCGTGCGGCGCGGCACCCGGATCGTGCAGGCCAGTTCGCTGACGAACTCCCGCTCAGCGACCTCGGCCGCGTCCCACCGGGACCCCGGCAGCCGCGCCGCCGCGTTCGCCCGGGCCTGCCCGAAGCGGCGGCCCGCCTCGACCAACTCCGCCCGCCGAGCGAACGCCACGGCGATGGCCAGTTCGGCCTCCGCGATCGCCTCGAAATGCTCCCCGAGAGCCTCTTGCTCTTCAATAAATGAGGGCTTCATGACACACACGCTACGGGCACCCACCGACATTACCCGCGGCATCCGCCCACCAAGAAACGGTCTGTGGATAACCCGATCACACCCACAATGTGGAGGAAGAAGCCCTGATCATTGATCGCGACCATTCAGGCCAAGGAAGTCCCGGAGCTGCAGTGCGCCCTCGACTTTCAGTTCGGGCTCGGCGCGGTTCAGGGTGTCGGCAGTCAGAACCAGCTTCTGGTTCAAGACCATCTCGCCGTCGCGCCTCTTCAGGCGACCGATTCCGTTCTCCCGGTAACCGACCTTTCTCGACACCGCGAGGGACGCGGGATTGTCAACGAATGCCGCTGAGGTGACCTCGGCGGCGTCCAGGTGATCGAACATGAATGCGCAGAGAGCCTGACGCATGAGCGTACCGATCCCGCGGCCGTGGTGCTTCATGCCGAGCCAGGAGCCCGTCTCCCCCGTTCTCGTGACGAGGTAGTCCCTGGTTGAGATGCTCTGGCAACCGACGATCTCACCGTCGAAGCGAACCGTGGTCTCGAGCGACCAGGCTGCCGGCGACATCTCGGCTCGTTGTGCCCAGTGGTATTGCATGAGTCGCAACCGGATCTCGCCCGGGGAACCTACGGTCCACGGGAAGAAGAACGGCATCTCCGTCGGCGCGTGGATGCCTGCCGCAGCGAGCGCATCGAGTTCGGGTAGGTCAGCGTCGCGAACGGGAGACAACGTAACGGGGCCGCAAGTGATTTTCAGCCCGAAAGGTGGCCACAGGTCTTCAATTGGTGTGGACAAGACTGCTCGCGACGGCGGATGTGTTTCGTGATTCCCCATCCCGCGATGGTACCGACTCATCGCTGACTCGCGACGGCATAATTCCTTCCGCGCACGGCCGGCGTTGTCCTTATGCTTAAGTGTGTCCAAAAAACCGTTATCGTTGCTAACGATGCGTGGAGACCATTACGGTCTTCAGCCAGCCAGCGTGGTTCGCGCTGAGCCGTAACAAGCGGAATCATTGAGTTCCGCATCAACACCAGAAGGAGTCCAAGGTGGCATCGAAACCCGCTGCAGACATTATTGAAAGTATCGGAGGGGCCGAAAACATCGTCGGCCTCACCCACTGTGCCACCCGGCTACGTTTCACGCTGAAGGATGCATCGGGGATTGACCAAGCGGCCGTCGAAGCGTTGCCTCTGGTTCTCGGCGCTGTTCCGCAGGCCGGCGATCGCTACCAGATCGTCGTCGGCGGAGCCGTAGATACCGTATACAACGACATTATGGCGCTTCCCGCAATGAAGAAGCATGCGGGCGACCACGGCACCGGCGATACCATCGCCAATGTGAAGGCCGCGGAACGCGCGAAGGGCCCGCGCGGAAAGTTCTCCGGGCTGGACACGTTCTTCGAGATCCTGTCCGACTCCTTCCGCCCGATCCTGGGTGCGCTGCTCGGCGCATCCCTGTTCATCACGTTCATGGCTCTGATGGCAACCCTCGGGGTCATCCCGTCGTGGAACGCACCAGGCGTCACCCTCGACCCGTCCTGGGCGTTCATCAACCTGATGTGGCAGGGCGTTTTCGTCTTCCTTCCGCTGATGGTCGCCTACAACGCCTCCAAGCGGCTCGGCGCTGACCCCTGGGTCGGCTTCGGCATCATGGCCGTCGTCATGCTCCCCGGCTTCAACGCGCTGGGACTCACCGACGGAGCAGAGACCGTCTTCGGCGGCAAAGCTGCAGTCGTGCAGATCTTCGGACTGCCTCTGACCGTCACCGACTACAGCTCGCAGGTGTTCCCGCCGCTGATCATGGCGGTCGTTCTCGGGTTGCTGACCAAGTATCTGAAGAAGATCATTCCGTCCAGCGTTCAGCTGATCTTCGTGCCGTTCCTCTGCATGCTCATCATGATCCCGCTGACCGCCTTCCTGATCGGCCCCATGGGCGTGTACGGCGGCGCCGCACTCGGTAACTTCCTCAAGTCGATCAACGACTTCTCGCCGTTCATCTTCGCTGTCGTCATCCCGCTGGCCTACCCGTTCATGGTTCCGCTCGGCCTGCACTGGCCGCTGAACGCAATCATGCTGCTCAACATCCAGTCCCTCGGCTATGACTTCATCCAGGGCCCCATGGGTGCGTGGAACTTCGCGTGCTTCGGTGCAACTGCCGGCGTGCTGTTCCTGTCCATCCGCGAAAAGGACCGTCAGATGAAGCAGACCGCAACGGGCGCGCTCGCGGCCGGCCTGCTAGGTGGTATTTCTGAACCCTCGCTCTATGGCATCCACCTTCGGTTCAAGCGCATCTACCCACGGATGCTCGTGGGCTGCCTCGTCGGCGGCGTCATCCTCGGCCTCGGCGGCGGCGTGAAGACCAGCGCATTCGTCTTCACCTCGCTGTTGACGATCCCCGCGTTCGACAACATTCCCCTGTACGCGGGCGCCATTACCGCGTCGTTCTTCACCGCGATGATCCTCGTGATCCTCTCCGGCTATAAGACGCCGGAGCAGAAGGCGGAATTCGCCGAGGCTCTGGCTGCGGAAACCGTAGCGAGCGACGATGCTGCAACCGACTCTGACATCGCAACCCCGGTTGTTGCCGGTGCGTCAGGCTCAGGAACAGGCGCCGGAACCGCCACCGCAACCGCAACCGCCACCGCCACCGCCACGGTCCTGGCCACGATTGGTTCGCCCATCGCCGGTATCGTCGTTCCACTGACGGACGTGCCGGACCCTGTGTTCAGCAAGGGAATCGTCGGTCTAGGCGTGGGAATCGATCCGACCGAGGACACCGTGTACGCCCCTGGAGCAGGCAAGGTTCTCGTCGCTCAGGCGACCGGTCACGCCTTCGGGCTGCGACTCGACAGCGGTGTTGAAATGCTCATTCACGTGGGTATCGACACCGTGAACCTTGGCGGCAAGGGCTTCGAGGTCAAGGTGGCCGCGGGCGACCGCGTTGAAGCAGGCACCCCGCTGGTGACCTTCGACCGCAAGGTGATCGAGGATGCCGGCTACTCGCTGGTCACCCCGGTGCTCGTGACGAACCCCAAGAAGTTCGGATCGGTCGACCAGGCAGCGTCTGGCCACGTGGAGGTCGGAAGCCCTCTCATCACGGTCACCGCCAAATAAGACACCTCAGGTCAAAAGGTGGGCAGAGAATTTTCTGCCCACCTTTTTTCCTGCCGCTGACATAACCCGGCGGTAGACCATCCTCGTTCCACCGACCAGAAAACGACCGTTCATCGGCCAGTACGTTGACGGAATCGACATTCTTGTGGTCAACGAACGAGCAATTCGGCACTCAGGAGACCGCAAGCCTCATCGTGGGTTCACCGTTGGTGCGTGCGCAGGAGCGAAGGGCACGGCTCATCGGCTGCGGGTACGGAGATGGTCGTCTCCGCGCATGCGCAAGGCCACGACGAGTCCGGATGCCGCGGTCAGCGCCGCGACCACGGCGACCGCCGTAGGAATACCGAAGGCGTCGGCGAGCAGCCCGGACAGTAACGCGCCAACGGCGAAGCCTCCGTCACGCCACAGCCGGCACGCACCCACCGAGCGGGCCCTCCACTCGGGGTGGGCGACGTCGCCGATCGCGGCGAGCAGCGTCGGGTAGACCATGGCGGTGCCGGCGCCGGCGCCGGCGCCGAGCAGGATGGCTGCGGTCAGCCAGACCTTTGCGGCCGATCCGATCGGAGAGCCCTCCGGTGATGAGCTGCCCGGCTCCCCAAACCGCCGGGTAGACGGCGGCCAGGATGCCGATGCATTCGATACTGAGTCCGGCGGCGGCGAACAGAATGGGGAAGAGCCCCCAGGCGAGGCCGTCGTTGAGGTTGTTGACCATCCCGGCCTGGCTGATCGAAGACAGCGACCGGTCCCGGAAACTGGTGAGGGTGAACACCTCCCGATTGCTGAGGGAGCCGGCGTGGGCGTGAACAGACAGGTGGTTGACGGCCTCGACTTTGGCGTGCTGATGGGTTTCGCGCACGAAGATGACCGACAGACCGAGGCCCAGAGCGATGAAGACCGCGCCGAGCAGGAACGGGCCAGGACGAAGCCCGTATTCGCCCGCGATGTAGCCGGTGGCCGGTGCCGTCGCGGCGACTCCGAGGTACCCGGCCGCCTCGTTGAAGCCCATGGCCAGGCCGCGGCGGCTCGGGCCGACGAGGCCCATTTTCATGACCACGGTGGTCGATCAGGTCAGTCCCTGGCTGATCCCGAGGATCACGTTGGCGGCGACGATCCAGCCCCAGGTCGGGCCCAGGATGAGCAGGATCGGAACGGGGATGGCGATCAGCCAGCCTGCGACCAGCACCGGCTTTCGGCCGTAGCGGTCTGAGAAGGTGCCGGCGAAATAGTTGATGCCGGCCTTGGCGAAGCCGAAGGCGAGGATGAAGGTCAGTGCGCCCGTATAGCGGTCGAGCTGAAAGACCTCGTCCGCCAGCAGCGGCAGCACAGTGCGTTCCTGGCCGAGCGTGCCGCCGACCAGCGCGTTGACCGCGACGAGCAACAGGAGCTGGGGGAAGTTCTGCCGGAGGCCCAGGACGATGCCGCGGCGCACGCCTTTGGGTTGATCTGCGGCGTTCGGGGTCTGACTCATAGTCCGTTCTCCAGCGAGGGAGCCGCTGCACGGGCCCGAATCTTATTCCAGAAAACCATTGATTATTAGATGATACTAGTGTGAAGGGAACCGAGAGGAAAAAGATGGGCGATCGAGAAAAGAAATCGGCGCTGTTCGAGCAGTTTGCCCGCGTCGGCAAGGCGCTGGGCAGCGGCAAGCGCCTTGAGCTGGTCGACCTGCTCGCCCAGGGCGAACGCACGGTGGAATCGTTGGCGAACGCGGCCGGCCTGGGTCTGACAAGCGCATCCGCCCACCTGCAAACCCTCAAACATGCGGGTCTGGTCAGCACTCGCCGGGAGGGCACCCGGATTCACTACCGACTCGCCGGGGATGACGTCGCCCGGCTCTACAGCCTGGTGCGCAGCGTCGCGCAGACCCATCTCGCAGACGTCGAATCCATCCGGATCGCCTATCTGGGTCTCGATGACTCCGAAGCGGCGGGCGACGATACGCACGAGGAAATCACCAGGGAAGAGCTTCTCGCACGCGCGACGGCCGGGACTATCACCGTGCTGGATGTGCGGCCACGGCAGGAATATAACGCTGCGCACATTCCCGGCGCCCTCTCCATCCCCCTCGAGGAACTCAGCGATCGGCTCAGTGAACTGCCGACGGACCGCGAGGTTGTCGCCTACTGCCGCGGCAAGTACTGCGTGCTTGCCTACGAGGCCATGGCCGTGCTGCGCCGGAGCGGCCGACGCGCAACGCGATTAAACGAGGGGATGTTGGAATGGCGACTGGCGAATCTGCCGATGTCCGCCGAGGCGGCCGCCGGGCGCACATCCGTCGAACTACCGGCCTGTCGGACTACCGGACTACCGGCCGGCGGCCGAGTGGGCTTTGGAACCGAATCAGGTAGCCGTCCGGATCGGTGACCAGGAACTGGCGCACACCGGCTTCCTCGTCGTCGACGCGATACCACTTCGTCTCGGGCGCCATGAACAGTGAAACGCCGGCCGCTCGCAAGGCCGACAGGATCGGATCGACGTCGGGCACGGCCACCTGAAAGTTCACGCCGCGACCCTGCGGCACCTCAAGGGGACCCGTGATCCAGTTCCTGCCGGCTCCCGCCCGTTCCAGCATCACGTGCGCGGATCCCCGCATGATGTAAGCGAAGCCGTCATCGGGGCGGTCGTAGCGAATCGTGAATCCGCACAAGTCGCACCAGAACTCGATGCTGGCTTCAAGATCCCGCACCAGAAGTTCAGGCACCAACGCTGGATCTGTCCCGGAAGTCACGTAGTCATGGTGTCATGCTCTGCTCACCCGCAGACCTACCGAGTCAGGGAAGTGCAGTCCGGTGCGGCATCGAAGGCCTGCCCGATCGCGCTTGTGCCGTCGACAGCGGCCGCGCACCGTACGCGCGCCCCGCCGGCAGCGTGAACGAGTTCGACGGAGATTTTGCGCGAAACGGCCCAAAACAGCCCGGAAACCGGCTTATTCCTTAAAATCTCCGTCGAATTCGTTCGACACCCGACCTGGCGCTCCGCCTGTGGCGCTCTCAGCTGGTGCCCGGGGGTTACTCCTTGGCGACCAGGGTGAGAACGTCGTAGGTGGCGACGACCTCATCGTTCTGGTTGTGCAGCACGGCGTCCCAGCAGACCTCGCCGTACTCTTCGGTCTCGCGCGGGGTGATCCGCTTGGCCGTCAGGGTGACCCGGATGCTGTCGCCGGGCGACACCGGGGTGACGAACCGCAGCTTCTCCAGCCCGGAGTTCGCGAGCACCGGCCCGGGGGCCGCATCCACGAACAACCCGGCCGCCCAGGACACCAGCAGGTAGCCGTGCGCGACGATCCCGGGGAAGAACGGGTTCGCCGCCGCCGCCTCGGGGTCCGTGTGCGCGTAGAACTTGTCGCCGGTGGCCTCGGCGAATGCCGTGATGTCGGCCAGAGTGACCACGCGCGGTCCGCCCTGGGTCTGGTCGCCCACCCGCAACTCGGCCAGGGACTTTCGGAACGGGTGGATGCCCGTTCGCACCGCGGCACCGGCGTGCCACTCCCCCGTGATGGCGGTCAGCATGTCGGGCGAGCCCTGGATAGCCGTGCGCTGCATGTGGTGCAGCACCGAACGGACGCCGCCGAGCTCCTCACTGCCGCCGGCCCGCCCGGGTCCGCCGTGCACGAGGTGCGGAACGGGCGATCCGTGGCCCGTGCTGCTGCGCGCATCGACCCGGTCAAGCATCAGCACCCGGCCGTGGTGCGCTGCGATCCCGAGCACGAGCGTACGCGCGATATCGGGGTGGTGAGTGGCCACGGTCGTCACCAGTGAGCCGCCGCCGCGCGCGGCCAGCGCGATGGCGTGGTCCAGGTCGGTGTACTCGATGATGGAGGCCACCGGGCCGAAGGCTTCGATCTCGTGCACGGCCGGGCTCTCCGGGTCGTGGAAGGCCAGCAGGATGGGGGCGACGAAGGCGCCGCCCGGGTCGGTTCCGGTCGGGGCGTCCGCCGAGCCCATCACGATGCGTCCGCCGCCGTCGATCAGGCGGGCGACGCTGGCGAGCACCTCGTCGCGCTGCCCTGTGCTGGCGAGGGGCCCCATGGTGACCCCCTCGGCGCGCGGGTCACCGAGGGTGACGCGGCGGGCCATCCGTTCGGAGACGGCCGCGACGACCTGGTCGCGGCGGCCCGCCGGCACGATCAGCCGGCGGATGCTGGTGCACTTCTGACCGGCCTTGCTGGTCATCTCGGTCACTACGGAGGCGACGTAGGCGTCGAACTCGGCCGTGCCGGCTGCGGCGTCCGGGCCCAGGATCGCGGCGTTGAGCGAATCGGTCTCGCTCGTGAAGCGCACGCCGCCCTCGACCACGTTCGGGTGGGACTTGAGGGTGCGGGCGGTGCCGGCCGACCCGGTGAACGCCACCAGATCGCGGTAGTCGAGGTGGTCGATCAGGTCCCTGGCGCTGCCGGAGATCAGCTGCAGGGCGCCCAGGGGCAGGATGCCGGACGCCAGGATGTGACGCACGACCGCCTCGGTCAGGTACCCGGTGGGCGTCGCGGGCTTGACGATCGTCGGCACGCCGGCGATGAACGCCGGGGCCAGCTTCTCAAGCATGCCCCAGACCGGGAAGTTGAAGGCGTTGATCTGGCAGGCGACTCCGGGGATGCGGGTGTAGATGTGCTGACCGCTGAAGGAGCCGTCGCGGGAGAGCGCCTCGACGTCGCCGTCGATGTAAACCTGACTGTTGGGCATCTCGCGCCGGCCCTTGGAGGACAGCGTGAACAGCACTCCAATGCCGCCGTCGATGTCGACCATCGAGTCGTAGCGGGTGGCGCCGGTGCGGGCGGAGAGCGCGTAGAGCTCCTCCTTGACCCCGCCCAGGTACTGTCCCAGCTTCTTGAGCAGGATGGCACGCTGGTGGAAGGTCAGTTCCCCGAGCGAGGCCTGGCCGACCGTGCGGGCGTGTTCGACCACGGCGGCCAGGTCGAGCCCGTCGCTGCTGACCCGGGCGACCTCGGCCCCGGTGCTCGCGTCGAGGACACGCTGGGCGACCACGTCGGTGTCCGGGGTCCACCAGGAGTCGAGAACGTAGCTGGGAACGACCGTGTCAGAGCTCGTGTCGGGGCCGGTGTCAGTGCTGGTGCCGTTGCTGAGAAGTGTCATCATGCGTCCTTCCAATCGAAGAAGCCGCGGCCGCTTTTGCGTCCGAGGTCACCGCGTGCGACAAGGTCGCGTAGCAGTTGCGGCGGGGCGAACCGGTCGCCGAGGGTTTCGTGCAGGTGTTCGGCGATGCCGAGGCGAACGTCGAGGCCGACGATGTCGGTCGTGCGGAGAGGCCCGACCGGATGCTTGTAGCCAAGAACCATGGCCGTGTCGATGGCCTCGGGGCTGGCCACGCCCTCCTCGACCATGCGGATCGCCTCGAGCGCAATCGCGACGCCGAGGCGGGAGCTGGCGAAGCCGGGCGAGTCCCGCACCAGGATCGGCGTCTTCCCGAGCGAGGACACCCAGTCCTGGGCGAGCCGGGCGAGCTCCGGGTCGGTGCGCTCCCCCGTGACGACCTCGATCAGGGTCGAGACCGGCACCGGGTTGAAGAAGTGCAGTCCAATGAACCGGTCCGGGCGGTCCAGCGTCTCGGCCAGATCGGTGATCGACAGCGAGGAGGTGTTGGACGCCAGCCAGGCGGTGGGGGCGAGGTGCGCCTCCACCAAGCGGAGCGCCTGCGTCTTCAGCGCCACGATCTCGGGAACGGCCTCGACGACGAGGCCGGAGCCGGCGAACGCGGCGGCATCCGTTGTCACGGTCAGCCGGTCGCCGAGCTCGGCGCGGCTCGCGGTCACGCTACCGCGGCTGAGGGATTTGTCGATGGCGGTCAGGACCCGGTCGCGGGCGGCGGCAGCCGCGTCGTCTCCCTGCTCCACGACGGTGACACGGGCCCCGGCCATCAGGAACGCGTGCGCAATGCCGGCGCCCATGCGGCCTCCGCCGAGCACGCCGACCTGGAGCGGCACTGGCACGGACTGAGCGGCTTGGGCCTTTGCGGACACGGTGCTGAGCGTCATCGCTTCTTCCTCTCCAGGAATGCGGTCATTCGGATGAATTTCTGGTCGGACTCGAACAGGCGCGCCTGGGCCTCGTTGTCGGCCACCGGATGCTCCGCGGCGGGAACATGGAAGACCTCCTTGGCCAGCTGGGTGGCCAACGGGTCCTGCTTGGCGATCCGGTCGGCCAGCGCGTGCGCTGCCTCGAGCAGGACGTCCGACTCGTGCACCTCGGTGACCAGGTGCACCGCCAGCGCCTCGGAAGCGTTCAGGATGCGCCCGGCCAGGATGATCTCCTTGGCCACGGGTTCGCCGACCAGCGCGGCCAGCCGCCACAGCGCTCCGGCCGCCGGGATGATGCCGAGGGCCGTCTCCGGATTGCCGAGCCGGGCGGTCGTGGAGGCGATCCGGAAGTCGGCGGCGTAGGCCAGCTCGGCCCCGCCGCCGAGCGCCCAGCCGTCGATGGCGGCGATCACGGGCATCGGCAGGCGGGCGATCCGGCCGAACAGGGTCGAGTTGATACCGTTCAGGGCGTCTTCGGCCCGGCGTTCCCGCAACTGGGCGATATCGGCCCCGGAGGCGAAGACGCCG
The DNA here is from genome assembly GCF_004402765.1 of Cryobacterium sp. TMT2-17-1. NCBI lineage: Bacteria > Bacillati > Actinomycetota > Actinomycetes > Micrococcales > Microbacteriaceae > Cryobacterium > Cryobacterium sp. TMT2-17-1. Next base: position 20,569 of record NZ_SOGC01000051.1, on the reverse strand, counting down.
TTCGTGCCAGACAGGATCAGGATGCGGGGTTCCTGCTCGAGGTCGGCGCAGACCAGGTGCAACTCGTCGATCATGGTCTGGTCGATGGCGTTGCGCACGGCCGGTCGGTCGAGCTGCACATGCACCCGGTCGGGCCGCTCGTCGACCAGCAGCGTCGTGAACTCGCGCGACATCTAGACGCGCTCCACCAGCAGGGAGGAACCTTGCCCGACGCCCACGCACATGGTGGCCACGCCGCGTTGGGCACCCTCGCGCTCCATGCGCCCCAACAGGGTGATCAGGATACGGGACCCGGACGACCCGAGCGGGTGCCCGAGGGCGATGGCGCCGCCGTGCCGGTTGACGATTTCCGGGTCGAGGCCGAGCCGGCGGATGCAGGCCAGAGACTGGGTCGCGAACGCCTCATTGAGTTCGACGGCGTCAACGTCACCGATGGTCAGTCCCAGGCGGTGCAGCAGCTTCTGGGTGGCGGGGACCGGGCCGAGGCCCATGGTCTCCGGGGCGACGCCGGCGCTGGCTCCGCCTACCACCCGGGCGCGGGGCGTCAGCCCCAGACGCTCGATGGCCGCCTCGCTCGCCACAACAATGGCGGAGGCCCCGTCGTTCAGGGAGCTGGCGTTGCCGGCCGTGACGATGCCGCCCGTCCGCACGACCGAGCGCAGCCCGGCGAGGCGTTCGAGCGTGGTGTCGGCTCGGGGGCCCTCGTCGATCTCGATCAGTCCGGCGCGGGTGGGAACACCCACGATCTCGGGCGTGAAGATGCCGTCACGTTGCGCCTCGAGTGCCAGCCGGTGCGAGCGGAGGGCGAACGTGTCGGCATCCGCCCGGCTGATGCCGTCGAGGGCGGCGACCTCCTCCGCCGTCTCCGACATGGAGAAGGTGGCCTTGTCGCGCGCTTGCAGGCGCGGGTTCGTGAAGCGCCAGCCGATCGAGGTGTCGACGATCTCGCCCGGCTTGGCGAACGCCTTCTCCGGCTTGGCGAGAACCCAGGGTGCGCGGGTCATCGATTCGACGCCGCCGGCGATCACGAGGTCTGCTTCGCCGGCCTTGATCATGTTGGCGGCCAGGTGCACGGCGGACAGGCCGGATGCGCAGAGCCGGTTGACCGTGATCCCCGGCACGCTGTCGGGGAGACCGGCCAGGAGCACGGCCATGCGGGCGACGTTGCGGTTGTCCTCGCCGGCCTGGTTGGCGGCGCCGAGGACGACCTCGTCAAGGAGGGTGGGATCCAGCCCGGACCGGGACACGACCGAGGCAAGCACGATGGCGGCCAGGTCGTCGGGGCGGATGCCGGCCAGCACCCCGCCGTATCGACCGATAGGAGTTCGAACACCATCAACTAGGAATGCTTCGGGCATGGCTTCATCACCTTTGATCGCCGTGTTTACTAACTGACCGTTCGTTTTGTAAAAGAATGTCATAGAAAGTCCCATCAGGGCAACACGGGAGGCCGCCATACCGCCTCCCCCACATCTGCCGAACTGAGGCAGACTGGGTGCGTGAACGCAACGCCCAGCACCGTCCCCTCCGCTCCCGGCACCGGTCGCCGCCCCGCCGGCCGTTTTGGCCTCCGGCTCAATCTGATGCGCCCGGATCGGCCCGACCTGGCGGATCGGGTCACCTACATCGAGCTGTTCTTCGACCTGATCTTTGTGTTCGCGTTGACCCAGCTGTCGCGCCACCTCTACGAGAACCAGTCCTGGCAGGGAGCCGCCGAGTCCGTCATCCTGGTGCTCGCCCTGTGGTGGATCTGGGTGCACACCACCTGGGTGACCAACCTGCTCGATCCGGCCCGCCTGCCTGTGCGCGGGGTCGTGATCGGCCTCTCCCTGGTCGGGCTGGTGGTGAGCGTCTCGATCTACGAATCATTCGGCGACCGGGGATTCCTCTTCGCCGTGGCCTACGTCACCCTGCAGCTGGGCCGAACGGCCTTCATGGCGCTCGCCCTCGCGCTCCACGATCGCGCCCTCTTCCGCGCCTTCGTGCGGATCTTCCTCTGGCTCGCCGTGGCCGGGCTCTTCTGGATTCTCGGCGGCCTGCTCCCGGCCGACTACCGGTTGCTGCTCTGGGCCACCGCACTCGGGATCGAGTTCGTTTCCGCGAAGCTCGGTTTCCCGGTGCCGGGCCTCGGCCGGGCCACTCCCGGCGACGGCGAGCTCTCCGGTCCGCACATCGCGGAGCGCAGCGCCCTGTTCGTCATCATCGCACTCGGCGAATCATTTCTGGTGACGGGCTTCGCCTTCGTCGATCAGGACGTGTCGGTGCCGGGTGTGCTCGGCCTGCTACTGGCCTTCGTGAGTGGAGCGGCCATGTGGTGGCTGTACTTCGACCACAGCGAGTACGCGGGCAGCAAAGCCCTCGCCGATGCCGCCGACCCCGGCCGGCTCGCCCGGCTCGCGTATACCTATGTACATGCGATGCTCATCGCCGGCATTGTTCTGAGCTCGGTCGGCGTCAAGGAGATCCTGGCGCATCCGGATGACCCGGTCATTTTTTCGACGGCCGTCGCCATCACCGGCGGGCCTCTGCTGTACCTGCTGGGGCTGGCGTTGTTCCGATTCGTCGTGGCCCGGGAGGTGCTGATCTCCCATGTCACGGGAATCGCACTACTGCTGCTGGCGCTGCCCCTCGCCTTCGCCCTCTCGCCGCTCGCGTTAGGAGCGCTGGGAGCGCTCATGCTGACGACCGTCGCCTGCTGGGGGACCATCGTGCGCGTGCGGAACGGCACCGCCGAGAAGGAGGCCGGCTAGCCGAAACTGGGAGGCTTCGAGTGATCGAACCCCGGTCAGAAGAAGCCGTCGGGGGTGCCTGCAGCCTTCTCGACCGCCTCGGTGCCGATACGCGCGGCGCCGAGCTGGGCCATCGCGACGCGCAGGCCGGATTCCATCTGGGCGGCCCAGACCTCGGTCTCGCGGCTGGCGGCGTCGGTGGCATCCGCTCGGGCGATAGCCTTTTCCTTCTCGGCGCGTTCGCTGCGCACCTGCTGGATGCTCAGGGTGATGCCGTAATAGGCGGCCACCATCGAGGCAATGGGCGTGGCGAATACGGCGAGGGCGTTAATGCTCTCGCTCGACACCCCCACCAAAAGCATCACGATGAAGGCCACGGCAAGGGCTATGATTCCAACCAGGACGACCAGCGCGGTGCGCTGGCCGGACGTGGTCGTGAGGTGCGCTACGCGCCTGGGCGCGGGCTGGGCCTCGGTCGTCTGGGGCTCTTCAATGGGCTTGAGCGTCTCGGTCTGATCGGACAGGGGCATCGACCGGGTGGGCGTGCTGGTCGAGGAGAAATCAGTCATGGTGAGGGCTCCGTCGTCAAAGTGCATCGGGGGGAAGCGGTGGGGTCATTGTCTGCTGCCGATTCGGCGCGGTCAAGGCGGGCATCCGGGTCTTCGTTGAGAAAGACCCGTTTGTAGCTTCGCCCGTCGGGGAGTTCGACGGTTCGGCCGGCGAGCTTGCCGCGGCTCAGCTTCAGGTAGATCGCCTGGGCGGTGACCCCCAGCTGCGCAGCTGCCTCGGACACGGACAGCCCAGGCAGATCGGTGGGCACGGCGCTGGGACGTGCGGATCGCTTGCGTCCGGCCGCCTGCCGTGCGGCGATCTCCGAATCGGTGCCGCTCCAGCGCCACTTCGCGGCGGCCGGTTTCAAACCGGCGGCGTCGGCGATCTCGTCCCAGTCCGCTCCCCCGCTGAGGGCGTCGCGCACACCTACCAGGGTGGCTGGGTCGGCGTCGAGCTCGAAGAGCAGGGAACGGACGGCCCGCAACCGCTCGAGCGGCGCCGAGCCCGGGGCCGTGTCGAGGGTCACCAGGCGCGACAGGGCAACCCGGGTGGATGGTGCGAGAAAGTAGCCCATGGCGTCTGGGGAACTCAGACCCGGTGCAGGGATGATGGGAGGTGTGCCTCCGGGCCGGCTTCGCCGCCGATTGCCGCGGCGAGGCGTTCGCGGGCACGGGCGAGGTGTTCGTCGAGCAACTCGGCAGCCGCGGCGCCATCGCCCTCCCCGATCAGCTCGAGCAGGCGCTGGTGTTCGGCCTGGATCAACGCGGTGTCGAGCAGGTTCAGCGACTGCACCCGCACCATGCAGAGGCGTACCTCGCTAACCAGGGAACGGTACATCCTGCTGATCCGCTCGTTGCCGACGGCGTCGATCAGACTGGTGTGGAAACGCATATCGGGTTCCACGACGTCGAGGGCGGAGCCGCCAGCCACGGCCGCGATGTCGAGGTTGGCCTGCACGGCCTCCTCGGGGACGGTGCAGGTGAGGGCCAGGCGGCGCAGCACCTCGCTTTCGAGGTAGGCGCGGGCCTGGTAGATGTCGCGCACGGAGTCCGGTCCGAGCTCGGCGACGCGGGCGCTCTTGTGCGCCCCGCGCACCAGCAGTCCCTCAGCGACGAGTTTCTCGATCGCCGCCTTCGCCGTGGGGCGGGCGACGTCGTAGCTCGCGGCCATATCGGTCTCGGTCAGGGCCGTGGCGGAGGTCAATTCCCCTTCAAGGATTCGGGTTCGCAGGTCGTTCGCGATGGCATCCACGATCGACGTTGCCGTTACGCGCGCTGTCACGGGACCTGCCTTTCCTAAATTGTGTTCTCATCTTGACAGACAAAAACACAATATATATTGACTTACTTGCATACTTGCTATACAACTGATGAAGTGTCACGACGGCGTGACCACGACCTCAGTGTGGAGACCCAATCTTTCAACAGATACTCGATCCGATTCTTGGATCCCTCGTCCTGTCGGCCATCTGCGCCGCATTGCCGCTGATTCTCCTGTTCGTCCTTCTCGGCGTGTTCCGGGTCAAGGCGCACAAGGCGGCGCTGGTCAGCCTGCTCCTCTCGGTCGTGCTCGCCGTCGTCGGCTGGCAGATGCCGGTCGGCCAAGCGCTGAGCGCCACGGCCGCCGGCGTCTTCTACGGCCTCTTCCCGATTCTCTGGATTCTGGTCAACGCGTTGTGGATCTACAAGCTCACCGTGGCCACCCCCTGGTTCGAGGTGCTGGGCCGCACCATCCGCTCCATCTCCAACGACCTGCGTATCCTGGCCATCCTGATCGCCTTCTGCTTCGGCGCACTACTCGAGTCCCTCGCCGGATTCGGCGCCCCGGTTGCCATTTCCGCCGCCATGCTGATGGCCGCGGGCATGAAACCCCTCAAATCCGCCATGGTGTCGCTGCTGGCCAACACGGCCCCGGTGGCGTTCGGTGCCATGGCCGCCCCGATCATCGCCCTCAACGGCGTCACCGGCCTGCCGATCCAGGACCTCGCGTCGATGGCCGGCCGCCAGACGCCGTTCATCGCCGTGATCGTTCCGCTGATCCTCGTTTTCATCGTCGACGGCAAGCGCGGCGTCAAGCAGACCTGGCCGGTGGCCGTGGTCGCCGGACTCGTCTTCGGACTGGCCCAGTTCGTCACCGCCAACTTCTTCGCCGTCGAGCTGACGGATGTCGTGGCCGCCGTCGCCACCGTGGCCGCCGTCCTGGTCATGCTGCGCTTCTGGCAGCCGGCCGAATCCATGGGACTGAACGACGACGTCGAACTGTCCGGTGCCGAGAACCTGGTGAGCACGACCGTGGGCGCCGCGGTCCCCGCATCCGCCATGCGCAGCACCCCCACCACCGCGCTCAAGTCGGCGCGACGCTCTGCCGACAGCCCTGACCTGAACGACAACACCCGCCCGGAACCGCGCCAGGTGTGGAAGGCCATCGCCCCGTACCTGATCATCATGGGCATCTTCTCGATCGCGCAGATCCCGGCCATCAAGGCCTGGCTCAGCGTCGTGGGCAGCGTCACCTTCGCCTGGCCCGGACTGAACGTGACCGACGCCGCCGGCGACCCGGTTCCGGCCACGATGTTCAAGCTCGACCACTTCAAGGCCACCGGCACCCTGCTGCTTTTCTCCGGCCTGCTCACCATGGCGCTCTACAAGGTCTCGTTCCGCCAGGGCCTCAAGATCTACGGCGACACCCTCGTGCAGCTGCGCTGGACCATCGTCACCGTTACCGCCGTGCTCGCCCTCTCGTTCGTGATGAACCTGTCCGGCCAGACCGCCTCCCTCGGCGCCTACCTGGCCACCGCCGGCGTATTCTTCGCCGTGATCTCCCCCCTGATCGGATGGATCGGCGTGGCCCTGACCGGCTCCGACACCTCGTCCAACGCGCTCTTCGGGCAGCTGCAGGTCACCGCCGCCAACGCGACCGGCCTGTCACCTGTGCTGATGGCCGCCGCCAACTCGTCGGCCGGTGTGCTCGGCAAGATGCTCTCGCTGCAGAACCTGGCCGTGGCGGCCGCCGCCGTCGGCCTGGTGGGTGCGGAGAGCCTGCTCTTCCGCAAGCTCGTCGGATGGAGCCTGGGGCTCCTCGTGCTGATCACGGTCCTGATCGTGCTGCAGTCCACCCCGGTCCTCGGCTGGATGGTGCCGTAATGGCCCGCCGCGACACGGTGGTCACCCCCTCGGCGACCGTCTCCGGTCCCACAGCGGTGCCTGCATCCGCCGGGATGCTGAGTGCCCTCCGCGCCGCGGTGTCCGACCCGGCCCAGGTGAAGACCCGGGCGATCGACCTGCACGCCAACGCCCACGACGCCTCGCACTTCCTGCTGGTGCCGCAGGCGGTCGTCGTGGCCGCCAACGCGGACGAGGTCGGCAAGCTGCTGCGCGCCAGTCGGGCGCAGGGTGTGCCGCTCACGTTCCGCTCCGGCGGTACCAGCCTGAGCGGCCAGGCGCTCACCGACGGCGTGCTCGTCGACGTGCGCCGCAACTTCAAACAGATCGAGGTGCAGGACAACGGCGCCCGGGTGCGGGTTCAGCCCGGCGTCACCGTGCGCGCCCTGAACGCCCGCCTGGCGCAGTACGGCCGCAAATTCGGCCCGGACCCGGCGAGCGAATCCGCCTGCACCATCGGCGGCGTCGTGGCCAACAACTCCTCCGGTATGGCCTGCGGCACCGTCGACAACGCCTACCAGACCCTGGAATCGGTCACGGTGGTGCTGCCCAGCGGCACCGTCGTCGACACCGGGGCGGCGGATGCCGATGCGCGCCTCCGCGCCCTCGAACCCGAGCTGCACGAGGGCCTGCTGCGCCTCGCCAAGCGGGTTGCCGGCAACCCGGCCTCCGTCTCGACCATCCGTCACCAGTTCTCGATGAAAAACACCATGGGCTACGGCCTGAACTCCCTGCTGGACTTCGACCGGCCCGTCGACATCCTGGCGCACCTGATCGTGGGCAGCGAGGGCACCCTCGGGTTCGTCGCGGAGGCGGTCTTCCGCACCGTCCCGCGGCCGACCCACACGGTCACCGGCCTGCTGGTCTTCCCGGACCTGGAGACCGCCAACGCGGCCCTGCCTGCCCTGGTGGGCACCGGGGCGGCCACCCTGGAGCTGATGGACGCCCTGTCGCTCAAGGTCGGCCAGGGCCTGGACGACGTACCCCCGGTCGTGCGCGACCTCGCGGTGCGCGACCACGCCGCCCTCCTGATGGAGTACCAGACCGACAACCCCGAATCGCTGCAGGAGCTCCAGCGCGCGGGCCTGACCATTATGCCGGGGCTCGGGCTCAGCGCCCCGGTGAAGTTCAGCGCGGACTCTGCGACCCGTGCCCAGCTGTGGCATCTGCGGAAGGGGCTCTACGCATCCGTCGCCGGCGCCCGCCCGCAGGGCACCACGGCGCTGCTCGAGGACGTCGTCGTGCCGGTGGCCGCGCTCGGCCGCACCTGCGTGGAGCTGATCCGTCTGTTCGACAAGTACAGCTACCGCAACAGCGTGATCTTCGGCCATGCCAAGGACGGCAACATCCACTTCATGCTCACCGACGGGTTCACCGGCACAACCGAGCTAGAGCGCTACAGCGCCTTCACCGAGGACATGGTGGACCTGGTGCTTGGCGAGGGCGGCTCGCTCAAGGCCGAGCATGGCACCGGCCGGGTGATGGCTCCGTATGTGCGGCGCCAGTACGGCGACGAGCTCTACGAAGTCATGCGGCAGCTCAAGGTGCTGTTCGACCCCGCCGGGATGCTCAACCCCGGCGTGCTGATGAATGACGACCCTGAGGTTCACCTTCGTGACATCAAGCTGGTGCCGCCCGTCGCCGAGGTGGTCGACAGCTGCGTCTCCTGCGGCTACTGCGAACCCGTCTGCCCCAGCCGGGACCTGACCCTGACCCCCCGCCAGCGGATCGTCACCCTGCGCGCCATCGAACAGGCCCGCCGGAGCGGCGACCTGGCTCTGGCCGCCGAGCTGGAGAAGGACTTCGTCTACGACGGCGTGGAGACCTGCGCGGTCGACGGCATGTGCCAGACCGCCTGCCCGGTCAACATCAACACCGGCACCATGATGAAGCAGATCCGGCGCGGCGAGACCGGACCGCTGATCAACGGCGTCTGGAACACCGCGGCCAAGAACTGGGGCGCGGTCACCCGCGGCGCCGGGCTGGCCCTCACTGTGGTGCGCAAGATCCCGGCCCCGGTACTGATGGTGCCCAACAAGCTCGGCCGAGCCGTGCTCGGCACCGACACGCTGCCGCTCTACTCGAGCGAGCTGCCCGGCGGCGGCGGCGGACGCTCCCGCCCGGTGCCGACCCTGGCGCCGGAAGCCGTCTACTTCCCGGCCTGCGTGCAGACCATGTTCGGTCCGGCCACCGCGGGCACGCCCGGGGTGCAGGTCAGCTTCGAGCAGCTCTGCGACCGGGCCGGCATCACCCTCGTCGTGCCCGCGGGCATCGACGGGCTTTGCTGCGGCACGCCGTGGTCGTCGAAGGGGCTGAAGACCGGCGAAGCGACCATGCGGGCCAAAACCCTCGCGGCGCTGCGCACGGCGACCCGGAACGGCGAGCTCGCCATCATCTGCGACGCCTCCTCCTGCACCGAGGGGCTGCGGACGACCATCGAGGGTGACCAGAACGAGCCGCGCCTGCGGGTGGTCGACGCCGTGCAGTTCGCGGCCGAACGCATCCTGCCGTCACTGCCCGAGTACCAGAAGATCGATTCGCTCGCGCTGCACCCCACGTGTTCTTCCACCCGGATGGGCATCAACGACTCCCTGCAGACCCTGGCCGGCGGGGTGGCCGAGAGGGTGCAGGTGCCGGATAACTGGGGCTGCTGCGGCTTCGCCGGGGACCGCGGCATGCTGCATCCCGAGCTGACAGAATCCGCCACCCGGGCGCAGGCGGCCGATGTCGCGACGATGGACGCCACGGCATTCGCGTCGTGCAACCGCACCTGTGAGCTCGGGCTGACCCGGGCCACCGGCAAGGAATACCGCCACGTGCTCGAGCTGCTGGAAGAGGTGACGCGGCCCGACGCCGACGATCCGGACGCCGCCGCATCCCACCTGGCATAGTCGGGCGCCGTCTGAGCTCTGCCCACTCGCGGCGCAGGTTGGAGAAACTGGCGCACGGTGTAACGTGCGCCAGTTTCCGTAGGGTGCGCCGCGAGGCACGAGGCCCCGAGGACCGTTGACTGCGGGCTAGTCGGAGGCGCCGAACACGGCGACGGAGTGCGGTGCGAGGGTGACCGCGGTGGGCGTGCGAGACTGGACCGCGTCGCCGACGGCGGCGAAGGATGCCAGTAGCGCCGGGGCATCCGTCGGCACGTCACGAGCCTCCGTGCCCAGGTTGACCAGGATTTCGGTGTCGCCGCGGCAGAGCCGCAGCCACCGCTCGTTATCGTCGACGTCGACCGCGACCCGGCCGAAGCGCGGGTCCGTGATGTCCGGACGGGAACGCCGCAGCCAGCCCAGAGCCCGGTAGAAATCGAGCAGGCGCGCGTGGGCCGGTTGGGACACCTCAGCCCAGTCCAGCACCGACCGCTCGAACGTGGCCGGGTCCTGCGGGTCGGGCACCACGGCCGGGTCCCAGCCCATGCGCGCGAACTCGCCGATCCGGCCCGTGCGGACGGCCTCGCCGAGTTCGGGTTCCGGATGCGACGTGAAGAACTGCCAGGGTGTGCTCGCCCCCCATTCCTCGCCCATGAACAGCATGGGCGTGAACGGGCCGAGCAGGGTCAGGGTGGCGGCGATCGCCAGCTGCCCGGCGTCGAGGGTCGCACTGAGGCGGTCGCCCGTGGCCCGGTTGCCGATCTGGTCGTGGTTCTGGTTGTTGACGACGAGGCGCCAGGCCGGCATCCGTGCGGTGTCGATCGGCCGACCGTGGGTGCGCCCGCGGAAGCTGGAGAAGGTGCCGTCGTGGAAGAACCCGTGGGTGAGCACCTTCGCGAGGGCGCTGAGCGGCTCGAAGTCGGCGTAGTAGCCGGTGGTCTCGCCGGTGACCGCCACGTGCACGGCGTGGTGGAAGTCGTCGCTCCACTGGCCGGTGAGCCCGTAGCCGCCGGCGTCCCGCGGCGTGATCAGACGCGGGTCGTTGAGGTCCGATTCGGCGATCAGGGTGAGCGGACGCCCGCGGGTGGCGCTCAACACATCGACGTCGGCGGCGAGTTCCTCGAGCAGGTGCAGGGCGTGGTCGTCCCGCAGGGCGTGCACCGCATCCAGCCTGAGTCCGTCGACGTGGTAGTCGCCCAGCCACATCAGGGCGTTGTCGATGATGTAGCGGCGCACCGGGTCGGAGTCGGCGCCGTCGAGGTTGAGAGAGGAGCCCCAGCCCGTGTCGCCCCTCTCGTTCAGGTACGGACCGAACTGCGGCAGGTAGTTGCCGCTCGGGCCGAGGTGGTTGTAGACCACGTCCTGGATGACGCCGATTCCGGCCTGGTGACAGGCGTCCACGAACCGTTGGTAGGCAGCCGGTCCGCCGTAGCCCTCGTGCACGGCGTACCAGAGCACCCCGTCGTAGCCCCAGTTGTGGGTGCCGTTGAAGGCATTGACCGGGAGCAGCTCCACGAAGTCGACGCCGATCGAGGCCAGGTGGGCCAGTCGGCCCGCCGCGGCGTCGAGGGTGCCCTCCGTAGTGAAGGTGCCGAGGTGCAGCTCATAGATCGTGCTGCCGGCCAGCTGGCGGCCGGTCCAGGCGCTGTCCTGCCAGACGTGCGCGCCGGGATCGAACGTGCGGCTCTTCGCGTGCACGCCGTTCGGCTGGTGCCGGGAGCAGGGGTCGGGGAAGGGCCCCTGACCGTCGATCAAAAAGCCGTAGTCGACGGGCTGATCGGCACGGCCCTCGGCGGGCTCGGTCAGCGGACGGGGTGCGTGCCACCATCCGTCGCCCCGCGGGGTCATCGGCACGGTCTGGTCGGCGAGTTCGACCGCCAGGGCCGATGCGTTGGGAGCCCAGACTTTGAATTCAGCGGGCATGGTCGGCACCTTCCAGGTCGGTCGTGCGGGTCGGGTCGGCGTCGTCGGCCGGCACCAGCAGGGCCACCGGGTAGCGCCCCAGCAGGGCGGCCACGCTGACGGATGCGCCGGGGTGGCGTTCCCCGGTCAGCAGATCGACGACCGGCCCGCCGGCCAAGACCACGATCGTATCTCCCCAGCCGCCCGCGGCCGCGAGCCCGAGCGGCAGCCGGGTGGCGATGGTGACCGCGCCGCCGCGGTCGAAAGCGATCACGTGGTCGGCGGCGGCGCCGAACGCGGGGACCGGACTGTGCCGGTAGAAACGTTCGGGCTGGTCGCGGCGCAGCCGGAGGGCGCGCGTGGTGACCAGAAGTTTCGCGGCGCCGGTCTCGTCGACGGGCGGCAGCCAGCCGTCCTGCACCCGGGCCAGGTAGCCGCGCCGCAGGTCGTAGTCGACCGGGCGGCGGTTGTCGGGGTCGACGAGGGAGGTGTCCCATAGCTCGCTGCCCTGGTAGACGTCGGGCACTCCGGGGGCCGTCAGCTGCACGAGCTTGTTCGAGAGCGCGTTGCTCCAGCCCGCCTGGCGCACCCTGTCGACGAACGCGGTGAGCGTCTGCGTGACTGCCGGGTCGTTGAAGGAGGCGGTCACGAGGCCGCGCATCGCCGTCTCGAACTCCGCGTTCTGGCTGGTCCAGGTGGTCGACGTTCCGGCTTCCCGAGCCGCCTTCTCCGCGTAGGCGATGAGGCGTTCCGGTGTGGCCGGCCACGATCCGACGATGGCCTGCCAGAGCAGGTTCTCGAACGGGGCGTCGCCGAGGGGCGCGGTCGCGCGCAGGGTGCGCAGGGTGCTCTCCCATTCGGCCGGGATCTCGGCCAGCACCGAGATCCGGGCGCGCACATCCTCACTGCGCTTGGTGTCGTGGGTGGAAAGGGTCGTCAACGAGGCCGGGAAGGTGGCCTGACGGGTCTGCTGGCGACGGTGGAACTCGGCCAGGTCGACCGCGAACTCCCCCGGGTCGGCGCCGACCTCGTTCAGCGAGGTGAGCCGGCTGAAGCGGTAGTACGCGGTGTCCTCGACACCCTTGGCCATCACCATGCCCGAGGTCTGCTGGAAGCGCACGGCCAGCGGATGCCCCGGGTCGCCGAGCAACGGAAGCAGAGCCTCGATCGCGGGGCCGAGGTCGGGCCGGTGGCGAGCCGCCTCGACGCCAGCGTGGCGCAGCTCGTCGATGCCCACCGGGAGGTAGGAGCGGTAGACCGGGAAGCAGGCCAGGAGTTCGGTCAGGGCGTCGACCGTGGTCAGTTCGGTGGTGGCGTCGCCGCCGGGGACCAGTCGGGCCAGGCGCACGACCTCGGCCTGGAGGGTGCGGTCCGCGATGACGCGCTTCCGCGCGTGCACCAGGTCGGCCCAGTCCGCCGGCGGCGCGTCACCGGTCAGCGCCGCGGCCTCGGCCTGCAGCCGGGCCTCGAGTGCGTCGAGCGCGCCCTGCCCGGCCGGGTCGACGAGCAGCCGGTCGAAGTCGGCGAGGGCGTCGTACCCGGTCGTGCCGGCGGTGGCCCAGCTGGTCGGCAGCTGTTCGTCGCCCTCGAGGATCTTCTCGACGAGCACGTAGGCTCCGTCGGTGGCATCCCGCAACCGGTCGAGGTAGCCGCCCGGGTCGGCGAGACCGTCGGGGTGGTCGACCCGCAGCCCGTGCACGAGGCCGTCCTGCACCCAGCGCACGATCTCCCGGTGGGATTCGTCGAAGACCCACGGCACCTCGACCCGGAGGCCGGCCAGCGTGTTCACGGAGAAGAACCGACGGTAGTTCAGCTGCGCGTCCGCGCGGCGCCAGTTGACGAGTTCGTAGTGCTGCCGGGCGTGCACGACGCGGGCGTCCGCGCCGCCGTCGGCGCTGCCCGGGGCGAGCGGGAACCGGTTGTCGTAGTAGTGCAGCTCGTCGCCGACCACCTGGAGGCGGTCGAGTTCGCTCATTCCGTCCGCGTCGTCGCCGAGCACGGGCAGCAGGATTCGGTCGCCGTTCGCGGCCCAGTCCACGTCGAAGGCCTCCGCGTAGCGCGAAGCGGGGCCGTGCTGGAGCAGGTTCCACCACCAGAGGTTGCGGTGCGGGGTCGCGACGCCCATGTGGTTGGGCACGATGTCCACCAAGATGCCGCGCCCGGCATCCGTCGCGGCCGCCGCCAAGCGGGTGAGCGCCTCGGCTCCGCCCCGCACCGGGTCGATGCGTGAGTGGTCGACGACGTCGTAGCCGTGGTCGGAGCCCTCTTCCGCAGCGAGCAGCGGGGACAGGTAGAGCCAGTCCGCTCCCAACTCGGTCAGGTAGTCGAGCACCCCTTCCGCGGCCGCCAGGTCGAACGCGGCCGTGATCTGCAGACGGTAGGTGGTGAGCGGAATTTTCACGGCTGGACCAGGTGCGCCGGGTCGATCACGGGGATCGTCCCCGTCATCAGCCCGGCCAGGGAGGCCGCGACGGAGTGGTCCGGCGTGGTTTCCGGAGCGTGATACGCCCGCAGCACGACGAGGGAACGCGACGTCACCGTGTGCAGGGACCCGGCGGGCCGCGGAACCGCGTCGGCGCCTTCGCCCGCCGTGTCGACGACGATCTCCCACGCCGGGGCGTATTCGGCCGAGGGCAGGGTGAACTCGACATCCTCGGCGTCTGCGTTGAAGCAGACCAGGAAATTCACGTCGGTCACCATTTGGCCACGGACGTCGCGCTCCCGGATGCCGTCGCCGCTGAGGAACATGGCGACCGTGCGCGTGAGGTGCTCGTCCCAGTCCTGGGGCTGCATTTCCTGCCCGTCGGGGGTCAGCCAGACAAGGTCGCTCATCGGGTCGCCCGCGGCGCGGTGACCGGGGTGGCCGTTGAAGAAGCTGCTGCGGCGGAACGTCGGGTGTTCGCGGCGCAGCCGGGAAACGGCAGCCGTGAACTCGATCAGCGGCTGGTCCGCCTCCGACCAGTGGATCCAGCTCAGTTCATTGTCCTGGGCGTAGGTGTTGTTGTTGCCGTTCTGCGTTCGGCCGAGCTCATCGCCGTGCAGGATCATCGGCACACCCTGCGACAGGAGCAGGGTGGCAACGTAGTTGCGTTGCTGCCGGGCCCGTAATGCCAGGACCTCCGGGTCATCCGTCGGCCCCTCGACCCCGGAGTTCCAGGACCGGTTGTGCGATTCGCCGTCCTGGCCGTTCTCGCCGTTGGCGTCGTTGTGCTTCTCGTTGTAAGAGACCAGGTCGGAGAGGCTGAACCCGTCGTGCGCGGTGACGAAGTTGATCGAGGCGACGGGGCGGCGGCCCGAGTGCTCGTAGAGGTCGGCGGAACCGGTGATTCGCGACGCGAACTCGCCTAGCGTCGACGGTTCGCCGCGCCAGAAGTCACGCACGGTGTCGCGGTACTTTCCGTTCCATTCCGTCCACTGAGCCGGGAAGTTGCCGACCTGGTACCCACCGGGGCCGACGTCCCACGGCTCGGCGATGAGCTTGACCTGGGACACCACCGGGTCCTGCTGCACCAGTTCAAAAAAGGTGGAGAGTTTGTCGACGTCGTAGAGGTCCCGGGCCAGAGCCGAGGCCAGGTCGAACCGGAAGCCGTCGACGTGCATCTCGAGAACCCAGTAGCGCAGCGAGTCCATGATCAGCTGCAGCGAGTGCGGGTGACGAACGTTCAGGGTGTTGCCGGTGCCCGTGTAGTCCATGTAGTACCGCTTGTCGTCGTCCATGAGCCGGTAGTACGCCTCATTGTCGATGCCCTTGAACGAGATCGTCGGGCCGAGGTGGTTGCCCTCCGCGGTGTGGTTATAGACCACGTCGAGGATGACCTCGATACCAGCGTCGTGCAGAGAACGAACCATCCCCTTGAATTCCTGCACCTGGTTGCCGAGGTCACCGGAGGAGGAATACGCGTTGTGCGGGGCGAAGAACCCGATGGTGTTGTAACCCCAGTAGTTGTTCAGACCCTTTTCCTCGAGGGTGCCGTCGTTGACGAACTGGTGCACCGGCATCAGCTCGATCGCGGTCACGCCGAGTTTCTGCAGGTGGTCAATGACCGACGGATGCGCCACGCCGGCGTACGTGCCGCGCTGGCCCTCCGGTACCGCATCCTGCAGCTTGGTGAGGCCCTTCACGTGGGCCTCGTAGATCAGGGAGGCGCTGTAGGGCGTACGCAGGGGCCGGTCTCCCACCCAGTCGAAGAACGGGTTGACGACGACGCCGAGCATCATGTGCGGGGCGGAGTCCTCGTCGTTACGCGAATCCGGGTCACCGAAGTTGTAGGAGAACAGGGACTGGTCCCAGTCGATCGTGCCGCAGGTGGCCTTGGCATAGGGGTCGAGCAGGAGCTTGTTGGGGTTCGCCCTGCTGCCCGCGGCGGGGTTGTAGTCGCCGTGCACGCGGTAGCCGTAGCGCTGTCCCGGTTGGATCAGGGGCAGGTAGCAGTGCCAGATGAACGCGCTGGATTCGACCACGTCGATGCGGGTCTCCACGCCCTGTTCGTCGAAAAGGCAGAGCTCAACGCGGTGGGCGGCTCCGCTGAACAGGGCAAAGTTCGTGCCGCTGCCGTCGTACGTTGCTCCGAGCGGGTACGCAGTACCGGGCCAGGTTTCCAAAAGGGTGCTCCTCGTGCTACGGGTCTCGTGCTGTCGACACACCGATCGCGCCGGTATGCCCACAAGTACGCTACAGTCTGCCGGGCCCCGTCGACGCCCGATCCGTTTTCGCGGGTGACCGCTCTGGGCATCAAGCCGCTGTGAATGCGGTCGTGGTCTTCGCTCCGTCCCCGGTTCTCACGGTCACCGTCGAGGGCCGCGAGGACGCCACCGATGTGCCTCTGCACGCCGGTGGCCAGGGAGTTTTGCAGGCCCGGATGGTTCAGGCTCGCGGTGCGACGCCCCGGCCGAGGTACTGCGTACCTGCACGCTCGGCGTGGCGGCGAACGCGTACATCTCGCCGAGGCCCAGGGCGATGTGTTGTCCCGGCACGATCTCGACGAGCTCTACGACCTCACCCTCCGGGCCGGCCTGGGGACAGACGTCATCATCCTCAGCGCACTGGCCGACGAAGACGTGGTGCCGGCGGATGTCTACCGCAGCCTCGAGCAGCTCGTCCCCGCCAGGTACGTCCTGCAGGAGGAGGGCGCCGGCACGGTGGCCGAGCTTTAGAGGCGGAGCACCGTGCCCGGTGTCGAACCAATTCGACGGAGATTTTGGTAAAAGAGCGGGTTTCCGGAGTATTTCGAGCCGTACTGAGCAAAATCTCCGTCGAATTCGTTCCGTGCGCTGTGACGGGCCTCGTATTCTGGCGTTCCGCGATCACCCGCTCACGTCGTCGGCGCGGTCGGCAGCCACCAGCTCGCGCACGAGCGGTGCCACCTCAGTGCCGTAAAGCTCGATGCTGGTCATCAGCTTCTCGTGGGAGAGCGTGCCGAGGCTGTATTTGAGGTCGAAGCGGGCGAGCCCCAGCCTCACCGCCGTGGCGGCGATCTTCGTGGCCACGGTCTCGGGTGAGCCCACGAACAGGGCGCCGTCCGGGCCGGCGTCGTGTTCGAAGCGCTCCCGGGTGACCGGACCCCAACCGCGCTCGCGGCCGATCCGGTCCTGCATGGCGGCATAGTGCGGCCACATTTCCTCGCGCGCCCGGGCATCCGTCACGGCCACATATCCCGGGGAGTGCTCGCCGATCGGGCGGGTCGGCTTCTCAAACTGGGCCAGCGCACGGTGATAGAGCTGAACCAGTGGCACGAAGGCCAGCGGCGAGCCGCCGATGATGGCCAGCATCAGCGGCAGGCCGTAGTGCGCGGCGCGCACGACGGACTGGGGGCTGCCGCCCACGCCGATCCAGGTGGTGAGGGATCCGGATTCGGTGGGCGGGAACACCCGCTGGTTACGCAGGCCGGCACGGGTTTCGCCCGACCAGGTGATGGGCTCCTCCTTGAGCAGCTCGGTGAAGAGGTTGAGCTTTTCCTCGAACAGAAGCTCATATTGCTCCAGCTCCAGGCCGAAAAGCGGGAACGACTCGGTGAAGGAGCCGCGACCCAGGATGACCTCGGCACGCCCGCTGGAGACCGCGTCGAGGGTGGAGAAGCGCTGGAAGACGCGCACCGGGTCGTCGGAGCTGAGAACGGTGACCGCCGACCCGAGACGGATGCTGGTGGTCTGTCCGGCGATCGCGGCCAGAACAACCTCGGGGGCGGAAACGGCGAAATCTTCCCGGTGGTGCTCACCGATCCCGAAAAAGTCCAGGCCGACCTGATCGGCCAGCACACCCTCGGCCACCACGTTGCGCAGCGTCGCCGCCTGGGACAACCGGGCCCCGAAGGCGTCAAAGGTAACGTCACCGAAGGTATCCAGCCCGAGTTCGAACTTCTTTTTCATCTGGTGCGTGCTCCTCGCCGTGGTCGGAACGTTCGACAAACTCTATGCAAATGCATTCAAAGGAAAAAACCGCGGCCGTCCCGAGAATATTCCGAGCCCGACCTGAGGTTCGGGGCGCTCCGCTAGGGATGGGGCCGCCGGCGAGCCGGCGCGAGGGGGCAGAATGGGGTCAGGCGCCACCATCCGGTCGCCCCGGCGACAGGAGATTTCCCATGACCGAACACGAACTCATTTCGCTCTGGACCCGGGCCCGCTGGCACATCATCGTGTCCCAGTTCGCTCCGACCTTCCTGCTCACGGCGCTCGTGGCCTTCCTGTCCGTCGGCCTTGCGGAGGCCGAGCTGAGCGTGCGCATCGCGGCCGCGGGCATCCTGCTGGCCTCAGGCATTCTCGGCGCGCTCGCTCAAATCGCGTCCGCGAACGAAGGGCTCGCCATCGTGGCTGACCTCCGCGCGCTGCCCGCGAGCAGCGCCCTCGGGCGCGGCGTCATCGCCTCCGCGCCGTGGATCAACGTCGTGCGCTTCCTGACCCCCGCAGTCTTCGTGGTCGTCTATATCGCCATTTTGGCGGCCCTGTTCCGACCGTTCGCTTAGCCACTCACCACCACATGTCGTCAGTATCGGAATGTGGACCCCAAGATGTGGTGACGTTGAGGCACCGGGTGAGGTCGAATGCACAAACCCGAAATTTTGGGCCATCACGCGCACTGGCGCTAACGCTCCCTCCGACGCAGTGCGGGTCCGTGCCGCCGTCTCCAGCGCCGAGATCGGCAAGGCGCACCGCGAGGGCGAGCTACACATCCACGACCCCGGCATGCTGGCCGGCTATTGCGCCGGCTGGTCGCTCCGGGTGTTCCTCGACGAGGGACTGATTGGCTTTCTCGACAAGGTCGAGTCCACTCCCCGGGGCATTTCTCCTCGGCCATCGCGCAGATCGTCAATTTCCTCGGCACCATGCAGACCGAGTGGGCCGGAGCGCAGGAGTTCAGCTCCTTCGACTCCTACAGGGCGCCGTTCACCAACCTCACGTTCGATTGGGTCTGCCCGGAAGACCTGCGCGAGCAGGTGACCGTGATCGGCGAGGTCGAGCAGGACCTCAACCACGGCAACCTGGCCGAGGAGATGGCCGTGATCAAGCGGGCGTCTATCGACGTGATGACCGCGGTGTTTGGCACTCCTTATTTCCAGAACTTCATTCCAGGAGACCACCGGAAACATGTACAACCTGGAGGCCACACCGGCGGCACCGTGCTGCACCTGTACATGTCGGAGAAGCTCTGCACGGCCGCGGCCTGCCGCGAGCTCGTCCAGCGCTCCCTGACGACGCACCGGCTGCCGTACATCACGGTTACGCCGTCGTTCTCAATCTGCCCCCGACCACGGCTACCTGGCCGGCGAGCACCCGACCTGCACGGTCTGCGGCGGCGTCTGTGAGGTGTGGACCATCGTGATGGGCCACTTCCGCCCGGTCAGCTCGTTCAGCATCGGCAAGAAGGGCGAGCGCGAACGATCTGCAGATCGCGGGACTTGTGGCACTGTCCACCTGCGACTGGCTGCTGGCTGCTGGCTGCTGGCCAAGCGTCACGGCCTGCTCGACGGCGTGGTCTTCTCGGGTGGGGAGCCCACCCGGCACGCACGACCGTCGACCCGATGATNCCCCCCCCCCCCCCCCCCCCGGAGACATCAGGGGCTCAGCGCCACGCTCACCGCCTTGGGCGTGCGGGAACACGTGCTGCAGACTGTGCGGGCCGAAGGTGCCCGCCCCGCGTTCGCGGCGCGGCTGAAAGCCCACCTGGAGCAGCTGGGCTAGACGGCGTCCCGGTAGACCCACCGGCGGTTCAGGCGCACGAACCGGCTGATCTCGTGCTGCTGCGAGGAGACGCCGCCGGACCGGCTGTGCGCCGTGAACTCCACCACCCCTTCGGTGTCGAACGGGCCGCCCTGCGCGGTCCGTTCGATCTCGAGGCGGAGCCAACGCACGTCGGCGTCGAGTTCCAGCACCTCCGGGCGGGTGAGCGGATGCCACGTCGTGAGCAGGTAGTCCGGCTCCCCCACCGCGAAGGCCGCGTACCGGGACCGCATCAGCGCCTCCGCGGTGGGCGCAAACGCGTCCCCGCGGTGGAACCGACCACAGCACGCGGAATAGAGGTTGCCGCTCAGGCAGGGGCACGGTCGAGGGCGCTGCGGGCGCTCTGCAGGAATCGAAGTCTCGGGCACCCCTCCAGTATCGGGCAGCGTTCGGGCCGCCGGAACCCGGTCGGCTCGGTCTCGTACTCGCGTTCTGCCGACCTGTTCGATCGCAGCGTCGCGGTCACCTCCCCCCGTGCCGGGTTCGTTCTGTGGCTCCCGTCGCTCGGGTGTCGGCCGGACTCGGAGCGATACTCGCGGTGCGGGCAACCGGTGGCGGGACGGTCTGGGCGAGGTGGTCGGCGACCCGGTCCCGGGCCAGGTCGGCGGCCGCCGCCAGGGTTTCGGCTCCTCGAACAGGTGTGTGGCGCCGGGCAACAGGGTACGGCCCGGTACCTGCCGGTCCGGCTCGGGTGGGGAGATGACGGTTTGGGAATGTCGGGCGAAGGAGCCTAGAGTCAGCCCACCATGAATGACATTGCGATCGGCAGATACAAGCACTACAAAGGTCACCTCTACGAGGTTCTCGGCGTGGCCCGGCACTCGGAGACCGAGGAACAGCTGGTGGTCTACACCGCCCTGTACGGAGAACGCGGGCTGTGGGTGCGCCCCCTGGCCATGTTCACGGGCACCGTCCGCGTCGAAGGCGCAGACGTTCCACGCTTCGCCCTGATCGACGGCGCGTGATCACCAGCCCCCGCAGTCGCGTCAGAGGGCCTCCGCGAGGATCCATCTGATCGATACATTTCATGCGAAAATTGGGGCTCCCCTGCTGTATCCGTGGGTGTTTCGGAGCGCCTTAACGGCCGCACGCCGCTTCCTGTCTAGGTTTCTGACTGTCAAAGGAAAGAAACTTTATAGGCGGG
>NZ_SOGC01000034.1:0-83198 GCF_004402765.1 Cryobacterium sp. TMT2-17-1 | reverse complement strand
CCGACAGGTCAGCACCCCAAGTCGGCATCGGCTTGCGCTCAAACAACTCAAGGGCCTTGAGGCGACGCTGCAGCATCCACTCAGGCTCGCCCTTGAGATTGGAGATATCGGTCACCACCTCCGGCGAAATCCCGCGGCGGGCGGAGGCACCAGCAGCATCGGAGTCGGACCACCCGAACTCGTAGACACCGAGCCCCGCAAGTTCGGGGCGGTCAAGAAGGACGTCAGACATATTTACCTCTTCTGCCACCCCGGCAACCCGGATATTAGTCCGGTCATCCCGAGCCGGACTCCGTGAGGAGACCGGCTGAGAACGAGTTGTGAGGACGGCTCAGGTGCGCACCGCTGAGAGATCAAAGACAATCAGGGCCACGCCGTGCTGCGTCGCGGTCATCTGGACCGCGCGCATAAAAAAACGGGAACACTTCACCCTAGGCTTCAGGGTTTCATCTGGCTACACTTCGGCTCGTTTTGGCGGGTCACCGGCAGGTCGTCGAGGGGTCGTCGGGGAGGCGCGGGCACGCAACGGATGCCGGCGGCAGTCTCCGGGGTTCGCAGAACGGCCGCGGGAGCTTAGAGTGTCTGAATACTCGCGCAGGCGAAACGCTCAAGCGGAGCGGTCCCGACGCGTCCATGCAGCGTGAAGTCCGAGGAGTCTCATGACCGACACCATTGCCCCCATCGCACCGGCCCACGGCGTCGGCCTGACTGACGCTGCCGCGCTGAAGGTGCGCAGCCTGCTTAGCCAGGAGGGTCGCGAAGACCTGAACCTGCGCGTAGCCGTGCAGCCCGGAGGCTGCTCCGGCCTGATCTACCAGCTCTACTTCGACGAGCGCATTCTCGAGGGCGACGTCGTCGTGGACTTCGACGGCGTCGGGGTCGTGCTCGACAAGATGAGTGTGCCGTACCTCGAGGGTGCCTCGATCGACTTCGAGGACACCATCGCGAAGCAGGGCTTCACGATCGACAACCCGAACGCCGGCAGCAGCTGCGCCTGCGGCGACTCCTTCAGCTAGAGTCGCCGCCGCCGTGCCTGGCCTTCCGGCGCCGGTCGCGGAGGCTGGCGCACGGGAGAACCTGCGCCCACTTTCCGAGCTGCGCCGCGGCCGTCAGCGCTGGGGCTGCCCCGGTGTCAGCGGGCGCCGACGACCATCCACTTCGCCGCCCGGGCGCGCAGCCCGAGCGTCACCCCGCGTGCGCCGAGGTAGCCGAACGCGAACGCCGCCATCAGCCAGGCCAGTCCCGCTGGTCCCGACGGCGCCAGCAGCAGCACCGCGACGGCCAGCGGCACGAACGCGGCCAGGTTCACCAATCCGGTCAGGGCCAGGTAGCGCGCGTCGCCGGCACCGATCAGCACTCCGTCGAGCACAAAGACCACCCCGCCGAGCGGAACGGATAGCCCGAGCACGATCAGGGCCGCCGGCAGCAGGTCGCTGACCTCGGTCGCGTTCGTGAACAGTCGGCCGAGCACGCCGCTCGCGGCGATCACCAGCAGCCCGAGCGCGGACCCGCTGAGCACGCCCCATTCGAGGCAGCGCCTGAGCACCGCGCGCACCTCGGCCAGGTTGCCGGCGCCGAGGCCCCGGCCCACCAGCGCCTGTGCCGCGATCGCCAGGGCGTCAAGGGCGAACGCGAGCGTGGCAAACAGGGTCATCGCGATCTGGAAGGCGGCCAGCTCGGGAGAACCGAGGCTCGTGGCCACGAAAACCGCGAGCAACATGGCCGCACGCAGGCTCACCGTGCGCAGGAACAGCCAGCCGCCGGATGCCGCGCCCCGCAACATCCCGACCCGATGCGGGCGCAGCGGCGCACTCTCGCGGCGGGCGTGGCGGCCGACGACGGCAAGATAGACCGCGACCATCGCCCACTGTGCCACGACTGTGCCGAGGGCGGATCCGACGATGCCGAGTCCCAGGCCGTAGATGAACACCGCATTCAGCAGGATGTTGACCGAGAACCCGATCCCGGCCACCCACAGCGGGGTGCGGGTGTCCTGCAGCCCGCGGAGCAGCCCGGTCGCCGCGAAGACGAGCAGCATGGCAGGCAGTCCGAACATCGATGGGCCCAAGTAGCTGACGGCCGCGGCGGTGACGGCGGGCTCGGCGCCGAACGCGCCGACGAGCAGGGGGGTGGCGAACCAGCCCGCAATCGCGAGCAGCACACCGAGGCCGAGGGCCAGCCAGAGTCCGTCGATGCCGACGGCGACCGCACGGCGGCGGTCACCGGCCCCCAGCCAGCGGGCCACCGCGGGCGTGGTGCTGTAGGCCAGGAAGACCATCAGGCCGATGATCGTTTGCAGCACGGCGCCGGCCAGGCCGAGTCCGGCCAGCGGAACGGCGCCGAGGTGCCCGACCATGGCGGAGTCGGCGAGCAGGAAGAGCGGTTCGGCGATGAGCGCGCCGACGGCGGGAATGGCGAGGCGCAGGATCTCGCGGTCGATGGGCTGCGGGCGGAGCACGGTGATGGTGATGCCAAAACTCTAGTTCAGCCCCTCCGCACCCGGTGTCCGCTTCCGGTGGTCGAGCCTGTCGAGACCCGGCGAGCCAATCTCCGCGCTGCCAGACAAGACTTCGAAACTAATGCTATAAAGTGTCCATAATAAGTGACAGAGACTCGACTACCTGTACGACATCAGGTACCCTCGTACCATGACGAACCTCGCGGATGACCTCAGTCGGGCGGCCGACGCCGTCGCCCTGCTGGGCTCCTCGATCAGGCCGGCATCACCGCCCGGGAGAAGCAGGCCCACGACGACCGCTCCCTGAAGGTCTACCGGCTGAGCAATGGCAACGTGCGCCTGAACGGGCTCTTCGCCCCCGAAGACGGCGAGTTCGTGCTCTCCACCTTCGACTCCATCACCAGCCCCCGCCGCGGCGGAGTGCGCTTCGTCGACCCGGAACGCGCCGCCTGGGCCCAAAAAATGCAGGACGACCCGCGCAGCACCGAGCAGATCAACGCGGACTCCCTCGTGCAGCTGCTCACAATCGCCGGCGAAGCCGACCCCGGCCGGGTCTTCGGCGGACGCCGCCCCTCGGTGCGCGTGATCGTGACCGAGAAAGCCCTCACAGCCGAACCCGCCGAGCCGGGTGCCGCCGAACCCGCCGCTCACGGGCAGATCGAAGGCAACCCGGTCCCCATCTCGCAGGAAACCATCGACCGGGTGCTCTGCGACACCGGCACCCGCGGCACCAAGTTCGACGACATCGGCCAAATCATCAACGTCGGCCGTGACGAACGACTCTTCACCGAGAAACAACGCGCCGCGATGGGAGTGCGCGACGGCGGATGCCGGTGGGTCGACTGCGACCGATCACCAGCCTGGACCGAAGCCCACCACATCAACGACTGGCTCACCGACAGCGGAGACACCAACCTCGCCGACGGAGTACTGCTCTGCCACCCGCACCATCTACTGCTGCACAACCAGCACTGGAAGATCACCCGCACCGGAACGCAACACTGGCTGCGGCCACCGGTGGAGAACGATCCGGAGCAGACACTGATCGCGCTGCCGAGCAAGGCGGTGGGGCTGTAGCTCCGGGTCTCGGCGCGCTCGACCAGCGAGCCGGGAGGTCCACCGCCATCCGTGTGCACACCCGATAGGTCTCTACCAGCTCGGCCACTGTCACAGCGAATAGGGTGGAGGCATGACTGACCAGGGGACCGCATCCGGAATCGACCGCGACGAACTTGACCTCGAGGTGCGTCCGCAGGACGACCTCTTCCGCCATGTGAACGGCAAGTGGATCGCCCGCAGCGAGATCCCGGCCGACAAGGCCCGCTGGGGCTCGTTCTACCTGCTCGCCGAGGAATCGGAGAAGGCCGTCCGGGAAATCATCCTCGAAGCCCAGACCGCCGCCCCCGGCACCGAGGAGCGCAAATTCGGCGACCTCTATGCCAGCTTCCTGGACGAGGACCGCGTCGAAGAGCTCGGAGCGACCCCGCTCGCGGCCGATCTCGCCATCGTCGACGCCGTCACCTCCATCCCCGAGCTGCTCGGCACCCTCGGCCGCCTCGAGCGCGCGGGCGTGCCCGGCGCCTTCGGTCTCTTCGTCGACAACGATCCGGGGGACCCCGAGCGCTACCTCGTCTTCGTCGAGCAGGGCGGGCTCGGCCTCCCCGACGAGTCCTACTACCGCGACGAGAAGTTCGCCGCGATCCGGGAGTCCTACCAGGCGTTCCTGACCCGGATGTTCGGCCTCGTCGGCACCCCGGATGCCGCCGGTCGCGCCGAGCGCGTGTTCCTTCTCGAAACCGAGCTCGCCACTCACCACTGGGACAAGGTGCGCTCGCGCGACAGCGAGAAGACCTACAACCTCAAGACCTGGGGTCAGGTCACCGCGTTGGCCGCCGGCGCCGACCTGCACCTTTGGCTTGACGGGCTTGACGGCCCGGCCGGTGCTCTCGACGAGGTTGTCGTGCGCCAGCCCAGCTTCGTGACCGGTCTGGCGGAGATGCTCACCGAGGACCAGCTCGAGGGCTGGAAGGACTGGCTACGGTGGCAGATCATCCGTTCCAGCGCCGCGTTCCTGTCGAGCGATTTCGTCGAGTCCAGCTTTGACTTCTACGGTCGCACCCTGACCGGCACTCCCCAGTTGCGCGAGCGCTGGAAGCGTGGCGTCTCGCTCGTCGAGGGGGCGCTCGGCGAGGCCGTCGGGCGCATCTACGTCGAGCGGCACTTCAAGCCCAGCGCGAAGGCGAGCATGGACATACTCGTGGCCAACCTGGTCGAGGCCTACCGCCGGAGCATCACCGAACTCGACTGGATGACCGCGGAGACGCGCGCCCGTGCGCTCGACAAGCTCGAGAAGTTCACCCCCAAGATCGGCTACCCGGTCAAGTGGCGGGACTACTCGACCCTTTCGGTCGACCCGGCCGACCTGATCAAGAACGTGCGCGCCACGAGCGAGTTCGAGTTTCAGCGGGAATTGGGCAAGATCGGCAACCCGCTCGACCGCGACGAGTGGTTCATGACCCCGCAGACGATCAACGCGTACTACAACCCGGGCTTCAACGAGATCGTCTTCCCGGCCGCCATCCTGCAGCCGCCGTTCTTCGACGATGCCCGCGATTCCGCCTCCAACTACGGCGCGATCGGCGCCGTCATCGGCCACGAGATCGGCCACGGCTTCGACGACCAGGGCTCGAAATACGACGGCACCGGGCTACTCACCGATTGGTGGACCGAAGATGACCGCACGGCCTTCGAAGAACGCACCGGCTCCCTGATCGAGCAGTTCAACGAGCTCGCCCCGCATCAGGTTCCCGACCACCACGTGAACGGCGCACTCACCATCGGCGAGAATATCGGCGACCTCGGCGGGCTCTCCATCGCTTGGAAGGCCTACCTGATCTCGCTGGACGGCCAGGCGCCGCCCGTGATCGACGGACTCACCGGCACCCAGCGCTTCTTCCTCTCCTGGGCACAGGCCTGGCAGCTCAAGATGCGTGACGAGGAGGCCGTCCGCCTGCTCTCGATCGACCCGCACTCGCCCAACGAATTCCGCTGCAACCAGATCGTGCGCAACATCGACGAGTTCTATACGGCGTTCGGCGTCACCCCGGACGACGCTCTCTGGCTGGACCCGGAAAAGCGCGTTACGATCTGGTGACCTCAGCGCGACCGTAAGCCCGTGTCACCGGGGTCGAGCAGCCCGAATCTACGTAAGGACCTGCCCACTGTGGCCATGCCATCCCAGGACTCAGAGCGCCGGTCTCGCCACTCCTCGGCGCGCCGCGGCAGGCACGGCGGCGTGGACGCCACGGCGAACTTCAGCCGCGGGTTCCAGGCGCTCGGTGACCTCGCGGTCGACGGGGTGCAGGTCTCGGCCCGCGCCACCGATTTGGTCACCGGCCGGGTGCTGTTCTCCGTGGACGACCACGTGGTCATGCCCACCGCCGGCATCGGCACGGTGCTTCTGCTGATCGAGGTCGCCGCCCGGCTCCGCGACGCCGACTTCGGCGCGTACACGATCCTCGATCGCACCGTGTCCGATTCGGTCGCCGGATCCGGCCTCTGGCAGCACCTGCAGGCTCCCTCGCTGCCGATCGCCGACCTCGCTGCGCTGATCGGTGCCATCAACGACAACCTGGCCACCAATGTGCTGCTCCGCGCAGTCGGCCTGGACGCGGTGCGGTCCCGCGCCGAGCAGCTCGGACTCAGCCGCACCGCCCTGCTCGACCTTGTGCGCGACCGGCGCGGTCCCGATGACGCGCCTCAGCTCTCGGTCGGCAGCGCCAAGGAGCTCACCTGGCTGTTCACGGCGCTGGCCCGGGGGGAGGTCGTCGATGCGGAGGCGAGTGAGCGCGTGCTCGGCTGGCTGTCGCTCGGCGCCGACCTGTCCATGGTCGCCAGCGCGTTCGGGCTCGACCCGCTCGCGCATCGGTCCGGAGATCACGGCCTCCTGCTGGTCAACAAGACCGGAACGGATGCCGGCGTGCGCAGTGAGATCGGCATTCTGCGCGGCCCGCGCGCCGGGGTGACCTACATGGTCTCGATGTCCTTCGCGGACACCCGCCTCTCGTCCCGGCTCGCGGTGCTCGACGGGATGCGCGCGGTCGGCCTCGACCTGCTGGAATACGTGCACTGACCGGCGCCGCCGGTGAAAACAGGAAAACAGGGCTGCCCCCGCGAAGGAATCCTTCGCGGGGGCAGCCCTGGGCGATGGTGGCGCACCCGCTCAGCAGCACCGACCCTGGGGGTTGATGTCCTGGCGGTCGGTCTGGTCGCGCCAGAATTCGCGTTCCGTCATCATCACTGGTCCGGAGCAGGCGGCGGCATCCGGGTCATGAATCGATTCGTCGTGGGCCTCATGGTGGGCCTTGTACTTGTCGTAGGCGTCTTCACCCATGACCCCCCTCATGAACCAGGCGAAGCTCTTCGCGCCGTGGCGGACACTGGCGAGCAGATTCATCGGCGGGTCGTCCTCCCTGCCTTGTCCAGCTTGGCCTGGGCGATCTGGGTGTCCCAGCGTGCGGCCAGCTTCTTCTCTTCCGGAGTGGCTACGAAGCCGGACGGGGCGAACATCTGCGACGCCACCGCGTCATCCTCGTTGGTGCCGAAGCTGCGGGACTTGTAGGACTTCCAGGTGGCTTGCACGGCGGTGACCATCACGATGATGGCCAGCACGACGAACAGGATCGAAAGGACGCCCTGCACCATCGTGTTGCGCACGACCGCCTCCATCGCCTCGACGGTCTTCGCCGTGCCGAAGCTGGTGAGTCCCTCATCCAGAGCGTTGGAGAACGCTCGATTCTGGGCGAAGTAGCCCACGGCGGGAACGGTCGAGAAGATCTTCAGGAACGACGCGTAGATGGTCACGACGGCGGCGAAGGTCAGCGGCAGCGCCACAACCCAGAGGTACGTGAACAGCCCTCGCTTGGCCACGATCGCCAGGCAGACGGCCAGGGCGATGGCCGCCAGCAGCTGGTTCGCGATTCCGAACAGCGGGAACAGGGTGTTGATGCCACCGAGCGGGTCGGTGACGCCCATCACGAGCACGGCACCCCAGGCGGCGACCATGATCCCGGTCGTGACCCAGGCGCCCGGGCGCCAGGAGGTGTTCTTGAACTTCGGGAAGAAGTTGCCGAGGCTGTCCTGCAACATGAACCGGGCCACGCGGGTTCCGGCATCGACGGCGGTCAGGATGAACAGCGCCTCGAACATGATCGCGAAGTGGTACCAGAACGCCATCATCCCCGAGCCGCCCACAAGCTGGTGCATGATGTTGGCGAGGCCGACCGACAGTGTCGGGGCGCCGCCGGTGCGGGACACGATGGTCTCCTCGCCCACGTTCTTCGCGGTCTCGGTGAGCATCTCGGGGGTCAGGTTGACACCGGTCAGTCCGAGGCTGTTCACGAATGTGACAGCACCCTCAACGGTGCCGCCGGTCAGGGCCGGAGAGGAGTTCATGGCGAAGTAGATGCCGCGGTCGATCGACAGCGCGGCGACGAGCGCCATGATGGCGACGAATGATTCCATCAGCATTCCGCCGTAACCGATGAACCGGGTCTGGCGTTCCTTCTCGATCAGCTTCGGTGTCGTGCCGGAGGCGATCAGGGCGTGAAAGCCGGACAGGGCGCCGCAGGCGATGGTGACGAAGAGGAACGGGAAGAGCGAGCCGCTCACCACGGGGCCGCCGCCGTTCACGAACTCGCTGGCGGCCGGGGCCGAGATCTCGGGGCGGACGATGATGATGGCGATTGCCAGCATCCCGATCGTGCCGATTTTCATGAAGGTGGACAGGTAGTCCCGGGGGGCCAGGAGCAGCCAGACCGGAAGGATGGCGGCCACGAAGCCGTAGACGATGATGCCGATCGCGAGGGGCAGCGGTTCAATGGCGAAGAAGGTTGAGCCCCACTCGGTGTCCGCGATCATGCCACCACCGATGATGGCGGCCAGCAGCAGGATGAAGCCGATGATCGAGACCTCGGTGACCCGGCCCGGGCGGAAGAAGCGCAGGTAGACGCCCATGAACAGGGCGATCGGAATGGTCATCGAGACCGAGAAGACGCCCCAGGGGCTGTCCGCGAGGGCGTTGACGACGACGAGGGCGAGGATGGCCACGATGATGACCATGATCGCCAGAGTCGCGACGAGGGCGGCCGTGCCGCCCACCTTGCCGAGCTCGTCCCGGGCCATCTGACCCAGGGAGCGTCCGCCGCGGCGCATTGAAAAGAACAGCACCATGTAGTCCTGCACCGCGCCGGCAAGCACGACACCGACGATGATCCAGATCGTGCCGGGCAGGTAGCCCATCTGGGCGGCCAGCACGGGGCCGACGAGCGGTCCGGCGCCGGCGATCGCGGCGAAGTGGTGACCGAAGAGAACCCGGCGGTCCGTGGCCGCGAAGTCTTTGCCATCGGCCTTGTACTCGGCCGGCGTCGCGCGCCGGTCATCGGGGTGCAGCAGGTGCTTCTGGATGTAGTTGGAGTAGAAACGGTAACCGATCAGGTACGTGCAGACGGCGGCGAAGACGAACCAGATGGCGTTGACGGTCTCGCCGCGAACGACGGCGAGCATCACCCAGCTCAGCCCGCCGAGCAGCGAGATGCCGCCCCAGATCCCGATCTTCAGGGGGGTCCAGTGGGCTTCCTCGGCGTCGTGGGTGGTCTGGTCGAGAGCAACGGGCAACAGGAGGGGATCCCGGTCCAGCTCCTCACCCCGCTTGGCTGAATCGTGTGGCGTTCGGGGCTTGGTGCCCATGATCTCTCCTTTGAGGTACCCGCAAGGACTGCGGAAATCCTTAGCAAGGCTAACAGCTTGGCGGCACCTTCCGGACGGACGCCTAAAATGGACGGAGCGCCGGGCGGCTTCTGCCTGTCCTGTGTGCTTTCCAGATCCCCCGCCCTCTCGACCATTGGAGCCCCGTGGCCGCCCTCTCCCGCCTCGATTCCGTCATCGCCCTTGCCCGCCACCGCGGGTTCGTGTTCCAGGCCGGTGAAATCTACGGTGGGTCCCGGTCTGCCTGGGACTATGGGCCGCTGGGCGTGGAGCTCAAGGAGAACATCAAGAAGCAGTGGTGGCGCTTCATGGTCACCAGCCGCGACAACGTGGTGGGCCTCGACTCCTCGGTGATCCTTCCCCGCAAGGTGTGGGAGGCATCCGGTCACGTCGAGGTCTTCAGCGACCCGCTGGTCGAGTGCACGAGCTGCCACAAGCGCTTCCGCGCAGACCACCTCGAGGAGGAATTCGAGGAGAAGAAGGGCCGCCCGCCCGAGGGCGGCATCGACGGCATCCCCTGCCCGAACTGCGGAAACCGTCATATTTGGACCGAACCGCGCGCTTTCTCCGGCCTGCTCAAGACCTACCTCGGCCCGGTCGACGACGAGGCCGGCATGCACTACCTGCGCCCCGAGACCGCGCAGGGCATCTTCGTGAACTTCGCCAACGTGCTGCAGGCTGCTCGCATGAAGCCGCCGTTCGGCATCGGCCAGATCGGCAAGAGCTTCCGCAACGAGATCACCCCGGGAAATTTCATCTTCCGTACCCGCGAGTTCGAGCAGATGGAGATGGAATTCTTCGTCGAGCCGGGCACGGATGAGACGTGGCACCAGTACTGGATCGACCAGCGCCTGAAGTGGTATACCGGCCTCGGCATCAACGTCGACAACCTGCGCCTGTTCGAACACCCGGCCGAGAAGCTCTCGCACTATTCCAAGCGCACCGTGGACATCGAGTACCGCTTCGGTTTCAGCGGCAGCGAATTCGGCGAGCTCGAGGGTGTTGCCAACCGAACCGACTTCGACCTCAGGACGCACGCGGAGGCATCCGGCAAGGATCTGTCCTACTTCGACCAGACGAAGAATGAGCGCTGGGTTCCCTACGTGATCGAGCCGGCGGCCGGACTGACCCGCTCTCTGATGGCGTTCCTGGTAGACGCGTACCACGAGGAGGAAGTGCCCAACGCGAAAGGCGGCGTCGACAAGCGCACCGTGCTGAAACTCGACCCGCGCCTGGCGCCGATCAAGGTCGCCGTGCTGCCGTTGTCCCGCAACGAGGCGCTCTCGCCGATGGCCAAGTCCCTCGCGGCGCGGCTGCGCGAGTCCTGGAACGTGGACTTCGACGACGCCGGCGCCATCGGCCGCCGCTACCGCCGCCAGGACGAGATCGGCACCCCGTACTGCGTCACGGTCGACTTCGACTCGCTCGAGGACCAGGCCGTCACCGTGCGTGACCGCGACACCATGGCGCAGGAGCGCGTGCCGCTCGACAAGCTCGACGCCTACCTGGCCGAGCGCCTCCGCGGCGCATAGCCGAGTCCGCCGGCCGCGCGCTTTCGGCTGGGGCCGGGGGTACCGCTGGCGGTACCGGTGGGGTGCTGGGGCCGGGGGATACCGGTGGCGGTGCCGGTGCCGGTGGGGTGCTAACTCAGGAGAAGTCCCGCGGGCGAGCTTCGGCGGTCCCGGAACGGCGGCACCGCGGCGACCGGACACACCGGTTTTCCTGAGTTGGCCCCACAGGTGGAGGGAGACGGATACCTAGCGAGCCGCCGCCGCACGAGTTCAGGGGCGGGCGAGCTCGATCAGGGTAACGCCGCCCGGCGTGGCCGGGTCACTCATGGCGGCGAGGGCGGCGGGCGCCTCGGCCAGGCTGAGGCGGCGGCCGATCAGGTCCTGCGGGCGCAGCCGGCCGGAGGTGACCAGGGCCAGCAGGGCCGGATAGTCGCCCGCGGGCATCCCGTGGCTGCCCATCACGGTCAGTTCGCGGGCGATGACGTCGCCGAGCGGAAGCCGTGGGTCTTCCGCCAGCAATCCGATCTGGACGTGGCGTCCCCGGGTTGCCAGTGAACGGATGGCGATGCCCACCGTGCTCTCCCGGCCGAGCGCCTCGACGCTGACCTGCGCACCCGCACCCGCATCCGTGCCCCTGCCTGTCACCGAGCGGATCCGCGCCACCACCTCATCGTTCGAGAGCCCGGCGGAGTCCACCGTGAAGGTCGCGCCCACTCGCGCGGCCGTCTCACGGGCCGCGGCACTGATGTCCACGGCGATCACGGTCGCACCGAGCGCCGCGCCGATCATGACCGCGGAGAGACCGACGCCGCCGCAGCCGACCACGACGAGGGTCTCGCCCGCCTGCAACCGGGCCTGATGCACGAGTCCGCGATAGGAGGTGGCGAAGCGGCAGCCGAGCAGTGCGGCGGCGCCGGCATCCAGTCCAACGGGAATCGCGATCAGGTTGACGTCGGCGTTGTGCAGGGCCACCCGCTCCGCATAGGAGCCCCAGTGGGTGAAGCCGGGCTGGGTCTGGTTGCGGCAGACCTGGCCGTTGCCGTCCCGGCACTCCGGGCAGTCGCCGCAGGCGCAGACGAACGGCACGGTGACGCGCTGGCCCACGGCGAAGCGGCGCACCTCGGGCCCCACGGCGTCGATCACGCCGACGAGCTCGTGGCCCGGAACGTGCGGCAGGGCGATGCCGGCGTCGTGCCCGAGCCAGCCGTGCCAGTCGCTGCGACAGAGGCCGGTGGCCTCCACTCGCACGACGACCCCGGACGCGGACGGCACCGGGTCAGGAACCTCCCGCAGCTCGGGTACGGCACCGAACGCGTCGAACCAGACGGCTCTCACCCGCGGATCCCGGCCGTGCTGTGCACGCTCGCACCGTGCAGGCTCGCACCGTGTGCGCTCGCACCGTGCGGGGCCAGGCCGCCCACCGTCAGGATGCCACGGGGCCGATATCGGCGACCGTGGCCGCGGTCCCGGCGGCGGGCAGCTCAACCTGGACTCCGAACAGGGCATCGAGTCCGGTCAGGAATGCGGCCTGCTCGCCCGCTCGGGCCAGCTCGCGGGATCGCACCATCGGGGTGTGCAGAAGCACGCCGGCCAAGTGGCGCAGGGCCGCCTCGGTCTGCTCGCTGTTGTCGCCGCGGTTGCGCGCCCGTTCGATCTCACCGTCGAGGAGGTCGAAGACGTAGCTGCGAAGGGCCACGACGGCCGGGGCGAGGCTCTGCTCCTCGGCAACCGCGGAGAACTTGCGGGCGGCGCGGCCCACGAGCAGTCGGGCGTCGCTGGTGGCGTTGAGCTCCTCGAGCGGCGCGTGGATGCGGATGGTCTCGAGGTCGAGCAGCTCGACGCCGGCCAGGTCGGTGACGTCCGGGTCGACGTTGCGCGGCAGACCCAGGTCGATGATGAGCCGGCGCGGGATCTCGGTCGGGGCATCCGTCATCGGGCAGGAGGGCAGTGTGCGCGCTTCGGCGGCCGGGAGCTGCAGGGAGAGTGCGCGGCCCGAGTGGAGCAGGGCCGCGTCGATCACGTGGGTGTCGGCGGTCGTGCAGGTGAGGATCAGGTCGGCCTCGGCGGCTTCGATGGCGAACGCCGACTCGGCGACGGCGGTGATCTGATGCGAGGTGGCGAACTTCTGAGCGCGGCCCGAGGGGGAGTACACCCGCACGTCCTCGGCGCCGAGGTCCCGCAGCGCGGCGAGGGAAGCCCCCGCGTAACGGCCCGTGCCGACCAGGAGCACGCGGGTCTGGGCCCAGTCCGTGATGCGGCTTTCGGCCAGTTCGAGGGCCAGGCGCACGAGTGAACGTCCCGCGGCTCCGATGCCGGTGCGGTTCTTGACGCCCCGCGAGGTCTGCGACGCACGCTGGAAGAGGCGTTCGAGTTCGGGGCTGGTGGTGCGGGAGAGCCGGGCCTGCTCGAGGGAGCGGCGCACCTGGCCGGCGATTTCGCCCTCGCCGACGACCACCGATTCGAGGCCGCTCGTCACGGCGAAGAGGTGCTCGGCGACGCCGCTGCCGTGCACCAGGTCCAGGGTGTTCCGCAGAACGTCGACGGCCACGCCGGTGCTCGCACTGACGCCGTCGATGGCGGCGTGCACGGCCGAAAGTGGGGAGGAGCCGAGCGGTTCGTCGAGGTCGAGGTAGGCCTCGAACCGGTTGCAGGTGGCCACGACCACGGCACCGACCAGGGCCGGGTGCCGCTCGAGAATGCCACCCGCCGTGTCGTTCGCACCGACAGACAATTTCTCCAGCACGTCGAAGCTGGAGTTCTTATGGCTGGCGGACAGGCAGATCAACACCAGACGAGTCTACGACCTGTGGCTGAGGGCCCGAATCGCCCGAGTGTCGGAAGTTTGACAGAATCTAGATAATGAACCTCGACGCGCAACACCCACTCGCAACCGGACTCACGGCCGATTCACGTCTCATCCGCGCCTACCAGGGCACCAGGCCAGACGTCACCCCCGTCTGGTTCATGCGCCAGGCTGGCCGTTCGCTGCCCGAATATCGCTCGCTGCGGGTCGGTACGCGCATGCTCGACGCCTGCCTCGACCCGGAGATGGCGAGCGAAATCACGCTGCAGCCGGTGCGCCGCCACAACGTCGACGCCGGCATCCTCTTCAGCGACATCGTCATTCCGCTCAAGCTCGTGGGCGTCGACGTCGAGATCGTCGCAGGCACCGGCCCCGTCCTCGGCACGGCCGTGCGCACGGCGAAGGATGTCGCGGAGCTCACTGCTCTCGACCCTGCCGTGCTTGAGGGGAACCTCGCCCCGATCACCGCGGCGGTCGCGCGCACAGTCGCCGAGCTCGGCTCGACGCCGCTGATCGGATTCGCCGGGGCCCCGTTCACGCTGGCGGCCTATCTCGTGGAGGGCGGTCCGTCGAAGGACCACATCAACGCTCGCACGCTCATGCATGCGGACCCCGACGCCTGGGCCACCCTGATGGAGTGGACGGCCGAGGTCACCGGACGATTCCTGCGCGCGCAGGTTCTGGCCGGCGCCAGCGCCGCCCAGCTATTCGACTCCTGGGCCGGCGCGCTCTCGCTGGCCGACTACACGCGCTTCGTCGCTCCTGCCTCCACCGCGGCGATCGCCCACGTGCGCGACCTCACCTATGGCGAGGGCGCCGCGGGCACAGATGCCGAGGGCGTCGCATCCGTGCGCCGCAACGTGCCCGTTGTGCACTTCGGAGTGGGCACGGGCGAGCTGCTCAGGGAGATGCACGGGGTGGGCGCCGACGTCGTCGGAGTCGACTACCGGGTGCCGCTCGATGAAGCCAACCGTCGCCTCGGCGGACTGGTCCCGGTGCAGGGCAACGTCGATCCGGCGCTCCTCGCGGCACCGTGGCCGGTGCTCGAAGCGCATGTCCTCGACGTGCTCGAGCGTGGGCGCACGGCACCGTCCCACGTGCTGAACCTGGGCCACGGCGTTCCGCCGATGACCGACCCGAACGTGCTGACTCGCCTGGTGGCCTTCGTGCACGAGGTCACCGCGGTCTCCGCCGGCCCGGCCGCCGCCGTCCCGGAAGCCCCGGCCGCCGCGCCGTCCGCGTCCTGACAATCGCACGCAGGCTCAGGGGGCGCGAATGAAAGACGTCATCGTCATCGGTGGAGGGGTGGCGGGCCTGATCGCCGCCCGAGCCTGCGCCCGGGTCGGACTCAGCGTGACCGTGCTCGAAGCCACCGGTGTGCCGGGCGGAGCACTCGGCAGCCACCAAGTGGCCGACCTCACCCTCGACAGCGGTGCCGAGAGCTTCGCCGTGCGGCGCGACGCGGTGGCCGAGTTCATCGCCGACCTCGGTCTGTCCGACGAGGTTGTCGCGCCGAACCCCGCCGGCGCGTGGCTGCACCTGCCCGACGACCGCGTGCCGAATGGTTCGGTCAGCGTTCCGCTGCCCAAGGCCGGCGTGCTCGGCATCCCCGGTTCTCCGCTCGCCGACGACGTGCGCCGCGTGATCGGCTGGAGTGGCGCCTGGCGCGCCTACGCGGACCGGCTGATGCCGGTGTTGACGATCGGCCGGGAACACAGCCTGGGTGAACTCGTGCGCAAGCGCATGGGGCGCCGCGTGCTCGAACGGCTCGTCGAACCCGTGACCGCGGGGGTGTACTCGTCCGCGGCCGACGATCTCGAGATCGACGTCGTGGCCCCGGGCCTCAACTCCGCCCTCACGGTGACGGGTTCGCTCTCCGGGGCCGTGCTGTCGTTGCGCTCCGGCGCCCCGGCCGGCTCGAACGTGGCCGGGCTCCGGGGCGGCATGTTCCGGCTCGTGACCGCTCTGGTGGCCGACCTCGTGTACTTCGGCGCCGAGATCGTGACGGATGCCCCGGTCACCGCATTGCAGCGCTCCGGCACCGAGGACGCGCCCACCTGGACGGCCACCTGCGCGGCACCGGACACGGCGGCGGACGCAGACGCGCCGGCAGCCCCGGCGCCGGAGACCACCCTCGACGCCCACTTCGTGATCATCGCGACTCCAGGCGCGCAGGCGCTCGGCCTACTGGCCGGCCTGAGCCCGGCCCATGCGGCGCTCGCCGAACTCGACTGGCCGCAGCCGACGGCGATCGAGCTGGCCACGATCGTCATCGACGCCCCGGAGCTCGACCTGCACCCGCGCGGCACCGGCGTGCTGGTCGCGGCCGCGACCCCCGGGGTCACCGCCAAGGCGCTCACCCACGTGACCGCGAAGTGGGACTGGCTGGCCGAGGCCGCCGGACCGGGCCGACACGTCATCCGTCTGTCCTACGGTCGCGCCGGCCAGGACAGCCCCACCGCCGGTCTTCGCGATGACGAGCTCCTCGCGCTGTCCCTGGCGGACGCCCGCACGATCCTGGGCGTCGACCTCGACGCGACCGCCGTGCGCGGTTTCGCGCGCACGGTCTGGGGCGATGCCCTCTCGCCCGCGACCGTCGGCGCACCCGAGCGGGTCGACCAGGTGCGCGAGGTCGTGGCCGCCACCCCGGGACTCGAACTCACGGGTGCGTGGCTCGCCGGCACCGGCCTGGCCTCGGTGATCCCGGATGCCGTCGCCGCGGCCTCCCGCACCCGGCAGGAGGCCCTCGGCATCTGATCGCCGGGTCACCGGCCGTGCCGACCTGCTCTTATCCCTAATGGGGGATACTCTGAGGGATACGTGCACCTTGAGGAATGGAGTGACAATGCGGGGAAAGCTTCTGTTCATCACGGGTGGACTCGTCGGATACGTCCTCGGCGCGCGCGCCGGGCGCAAGCGCTACGACCAGATCGTGGCCGCGGCAGACAACGTATGGAACGCGCCGCCCGTTCAGCGCCGGGTGAACGAGGCTCGCGACTTCGCGCTCGAGCGGGTCGGGGATGTGCCGTCGGCACTCCTCGAGACCGGCAAGAAGATCGCCTCGGCCCTGCAGTCCAAGGCGTCCAAGACGTCCGGGACCAGTTACACCGTGCCGACGCCGGCGACCGCAGCGCCGACCGCACCGACGACGGTCGCCGACGACACCACCACGAAATAATCACCGCGACACTCCGAACGAAGGGGAAACTGTGAGAAACAGCGAATTCAACCCGAAGAGCCGGAAATCGACGTTCGACCTTCTCGGTGAGCTGCCCGGTCAGATCATCGCCCTGGTCAAGGCCGAACTCGACGCGGCTAAGGCGGAGTTCGCCGGTAAGGCCAAGAACATCGGGCTGGGCATCGGGCTCTTCGTCGGGGCGGCCCTGTTCGCGTTCTTCGCGGCTCTGGTGCTGGTCGCCCTCGCGGTCATCGCGCTCGCCCTCGTCCTGCCGCTCTGGCTCGCGACCCTGATCGTGGCGGTCGCCCTGTTGCTGCTCGCGCTCCTGTTGGGGCTGGTCGGCAGAAACCGGCTGCAGGCTGGAACGTCATCGGATCCGGACGGCGTGACGGAAAGCATCCGTCGCGACGTCGACGCCCTCAAGGGAGTTGGCAAATATGAGCACTGAAGTGAACACGACGACACATGAGGCCGTCCGCGGGAGCGTCGCAGCTGTCACGGTTGAGGCCGTTCCGCGCACCAAGACCGAGTTGCGCGCCGAGGCCGCCCGTGCCCGCGTCGAACTCGCGCAAACGCTCGACGCGATCGAGTACAGGCTCAACGTGCCGAGGCAGTTGCGCGTACGCTCGCGCCTGGCCAACGTGCGCCTGCGCGAACTCGGCGAGAAGAATCCCCTCGCACTGGCCGGCATCGTCCTGGGCGCGGCCACGGCCGCGGTGGGCGCCATCTGGCTCGGTGTCAGGGCCGTGCAGCGCCGCTGAGGCCAACGGAAGCCGGTACCCGACCGCGCAATTTTGGCTCTCGCGGCAAAGGAGTAGAGACTAGTAGTTATGACTCACCCGGCTGCCGGAGAGGCAGTAAACCCACCTCACTCCACCACCTCTGCCGAGACCCACGGAACGACTGACGCGCCAGACGCGTCGCCGCAGGGTTTCACGCTCTTCGCTGTGCTGCGCAAAGATCCGAGCAACCCGGACGACCTCGACGGCCACGATGTGCCCCGAGCCGTCCTGGAGCTCGACGACGTCATCGGTCTGGTTGAGGCCGAGGGCGTCACCGTCCGCGGCTTCTATGACGTCTCCGGGCTCCGCGCCGACGCCGACGTGATGATCTGGACCCACGCACCGGAGGCCGAGACCCTGCAGTGGGCCCACCGCCAGCTGCGTCGTAGCCGCCTCCTCAAAAGCCTCCTGCCGACCTGGAACGCCATGGGCGTGCACCGCGACGCCGAGTTCAACAAGAGCCATGTGCCTGGGTTCCTGCGCGGAGTGGAGCCGAAGGGCTGGCTGACCCTCTACCCGTTCGTGCGCAGCTACGAGTGGTACCTGCTGCCGGAGGCCGAGCGCAGCGCCATGCTCGCCGACCACGGCCGCAAGGGCGCGGCCTTCCGCGGAGCCATCGCCAACACCGTCTCCTCGTTCGCCCTCGGCGACTACGAGTGGCTGCTGCCGATCGAAAGCGACGAGCTCACCGAGCTCGTCGACCTGATGCGCGAACTGCGCAACACCGAGGCGCGCCGCCACGTGCGCGAAGAGGTCCCGTTCTACACCGGCCGCCGCATCTCGACGGCCGAACTGGTGGAGGTTCTGCAGTAATGACTACCTACGATGCCATCCTGCTCGCCGGCTTCGGCGGCCCCGAGGGTCAGGACGATGTGATCCCGTTCCTGCGCAACGTCACCGGCGGGCGCGGCATCCCCGAGGAGCGCCTCGAAGAGGTCGCCAAGCACTACCGCCATTTCGGCGGGGTCAGCCCGATCAACGACCAGAACCGTGTGCTTCGCGCCGCGCTCCAGGCCGAACTCGAACGCCGCGGCATCAACCTGCCCGTGCTCTGGGGCAACCGCAACTGGGCACCCTACCTGCGCGACACCATCAGCGAGGCCAACGACAACGGCCAGACCCGGCTCCTGGCCATCGCCACCAGCGCCTACAGCTCCTACTCCGGCTGCCGCCAGTACCGCGAGGACTTCGCGGCCGCGCTGACCGCGACCGGGCTGGAGGGCGTGGTGCACATCGACAAGGTGCGCCAGTTCTTCGACCACCCCGGATTCGTCACCCCGTTCGTGACCGCCCTCCAGAAGGGGCTCGCGGATGTCGTGGCCCAGGTCCCCGGAATCGACCTGGCCACCGAGGTCGAAATCCTGTTCTCGACCCACTCGATCCCGATGACCGACGCCAACAAGAGCGGCCCGGCCGAGCGCGGCTTCGGCGAGGGCGGCGCCTACGCGGCGCAGCACCTCGCCGTCGCCCAGAAGGTCATGGTCGGGGTGGACACCCCGTGGCAGCTGGTCTTCCAGTCCCGCAGCGGGCCGCCCACCATGCCGTGGCTCGAGCCCGACATCAACGACGCCATCGCGTTGCTGCCGGAGCGGGGCATCCGTGCCATCGTCATCGTGCCGCTCGGCTTCGTCAGTGACCACATGGAGGTCATGTGGGACCTCGACAACGAGGCCACCGAGACCGCCGGGGACCTCGGCCTGGTGTCCGTGCGGGTGCCGACGCCCGGCGTCGACCCGGCCTTCGTGAGCGGGCTCATCGACCTGGTTGAGGAGCGCATGAACGACACCCCCGCCGACGCTCGTCCGCACGAGACCGACCTCGGACCCTGGTACGACGTCTGCCGCCCCGGTTGCTGCGAGAACGTGCGCCTGGGCTTCAAGCCGGCCGTCGCCGGGATGGCTCCGTGAGCCTGATCCGCGTCGGAACCCGTGGCAGCGCGCTCGCCCTGGCGCAGACCACTGCGATTGCGAACCGCATCGCGACCGCGTCCGGCTCCGAGGTCGAAATCGTCACGGTCACGACGCACGGCGACACCTCCCGCGAGTCTCTGTCAAGCCTGGGCGGCACGGGCGTCTTCGCCAGCGCCCTGCGGGAGTCGCTCCTGGCCGAAGAATGCGACGTCGTCGTGCATTCCTTCAAGGATCTGCCGACGGCCGCCTACCCGGGCCTCCGAATCGGCGCCACCCCGAAGCGGGCGGATGCGCGCGACGTGCTCTGCGCCCGCGAGGGGCTGAACCTGACCACGCTGCCCGAGGGCGCGCGAGTCGGCACAGGGTCACCGCGCCGGGCCGCCCAGCTGCGATCGCTGCGCCCGGACCTGGACGTCGTGGACATCCGTGGCAACGTGGAGACCCGTCTGAACCGTGTGGCCGAGGGCGACCTCGACGCCGTCGTGCTCGCCGCCGCGGGCCTCAGCCGGCTGGCGCTGCTCGAGTCCGTGGACGGCGAATACCTGGAACTGTCGGATTGGCCGACCGCTCCCGGCCAGGGCGCGCTCGCGCTCGAGGTGCGCGACGGGAAGCTCGACCGTACTCTCGCCACGGCCCTCACTGCGATCAATCACTCGACCAGCCAGACCACCGTCATGGCCGAGCGTCTGGTGCTGGAGCGGCTCGAAGCCGGCTGCGCCGCGCCCATCGGCGCCATGGCCGCGATCGACGACGGGCTCCTGTTCCTCACCGCCACGGTGTACAGCCCGGACGGCTCCCGCAGCGTCGTGAGCTCCCATGCCGCCACCCCCGACTCCCACTCCATTGCGCACCTGGCCGAAGCCGCGCAAGACGTGTCCAACCGTGTTTCGTTTGACCTGCTCGCCGGCGGCGCTGCCGACTTCGCCCCGATCAAGGTGACTTCGTGATGAACTCGCGTTACAAGACAAAAGCCAGCCTCGCCAA
This sequence comes from Cryobacterium sp. TMT2-17-1, assembly GCF_004402765.1. Classification (NCBI taxonomy): domain Bacteria; kingdom Bacillati; phylum Actinomycetota; class Actinomycetes; order Micrococcales; family Microbacteriaceae; genus Cryobacterium; species Cryobacterium sp. TMT2-17-1. Next base: position 62,807 of record NZ_SOGC01000034.1, on the reverse strand, counting down.
GCCGCTCACCGGCTGGCGGGTTCTCGTGCCGCGCGGCGGCCCGTGGGGCGACCACGTCGCCGCCGACCTGCGTTCCAAGGGCGCCCAGCCGATCGTGGCCCCCATGATCAACTTCGCCCCGACCGACGACGCCCCCGCGCTCGAGGCCGCCCTGGCACGCCTCGCGGCGGGCGACTTCGACTGGATGACCGTGACCAGCGCCACGACCGTTGACGTTCTGTCGTCGCACCGTGCCGTCGTGGCCGCGTCCACGCGCATCGCGGCGGTCGGCGAGACAACGGCCGCGGCTCTGATCGCGGCCGGTTACCGGGTCGACATCGTCCCCTCCGAAGACAACTCGGCCCGCGGACTCCTCGAGGAGTGGGAAACGGCCACCTCGGGCCAGGTGCCGCTGCGCATCCTCACTCTCCGCTCGGAAATCGCCAAGCCGCTGCTGACCGAGGGGCTGCGCCGGATCGGCCACGACGTCGAATCGGTCGTCGCATACCGCACCATCGGCGTCCCGGTCGACCAGCGCGTCGTCGCGGACGTCGCGGCCGGCACTGTCCAGGCCCTGCTCGTCACCTCCGGAAGCGTGGCGCAGCAGGTGCAGGACCAACTCGGGCCGATCCCCGAATCGACCGTGGTGGCCTGCATCGGGCCGCGCACGGCGCGGGATGCGGCGGCCATCGGCCTGCGCGTCGACGTCGTGGCCGATTCGCCCAGCGCCGAGTCCTTGATCCAGGCCCTGGTGCACGTCGCCCAATCCCGCTGACGGTTCGCGCACGCCCGGCCCGGCGACGTAGCATTGACGGGTGATAAACCCCGTCATCCGCCCGCGACGGTTGCGCACCACTCCCGCGCTCCGTCGCTTGGCCAGCGAAATCCGTCTGCACCCCTCCGAATTGGTTCTTCCGATGTTCGTGCGGGAGGGCAGCGGCGACCCGATGCCGATCCAGTCGATGCCCGGGGTGGTTCAGCACACCATTGACAGCGCCCGGCGGGCGGTGACCGAGGCCGCGGGAGCGGGCATCGGCGGCGTCATGCTCTTCGGGGTGCCGACCGTGCGCGACGCCGTCGGCTCCGGGGCGACCGATCCCGACGGCATCCTCAACGCCGCCACCCGCGCGCTGGCCGACGAGGTCGGCGACGCCCTCGTCGTGCAGACCGACCTCTGCCTCGACGAGTTCACCGACCACGGCCACTGCGGATTGGTCGGCGCAGACGGCAGCGTCGACAACGATTCCACCCTCGAGCGCTACTGCGACATGGCGCTCGTGCAGGCGGCCTCCGGCTCGCAGCTACTCGGCCTGAGCGGAATGATGGACGGCCAGGTTGCCGCCGTGCGCCAGGCGCTCGACCAGAACGGCTACGTCGATACGGCCGTGCTCGCCTACTCGGCCAAGTACGCCTCGGCCTTCTACGGTCCCTTCCGCGACGCGGTGGAGTCAACCCTCGACGGTGACCGGCGCAGCTACCAGCTCGACCCGGCGAACCGCCGGGAGGGCGTGCGCGAGGCCCGGCTCGACATCCAGGAGGGCGCCGACATCGTGATGGTGAAGCCCGCCGGCAGCTATCTCGACGTGCTCGCCGAGGTCGCCGCCGTCAGTGACGTTCCGGTCTGGGCCTACCAGGTGTCCGGTGAATACGCGATGATTGAGGCCGCAGCCGCCCACGGCTGGATCGACCGCCGCCGGGCCGTCGAGGAGTCCGTGCTCAGCATCCGTCGCGCCGGAGCGGACGCCGTGCTCACCTACTGGGCGGTCGAACTGGCCACCTGGTTCAACGAAAGACAGGCCCGATGATGTCCCGCAACGACGATCTCTTCGCCCGCGCGCAGCGCGCCATCCCCGGCGGAGTGAACTCACCCGTTCGGGCCTTCCGGTCGGTCGGGGGCACCCCGCTGTTCCTGGTGAAAGCGAAGGGCGCCTACGTCACCGACTCGGACGGGCGTGAATACGTCGACCTGGTCAGCTCCTGGGGCCCGGCCATCCTCGGCCACGCCCACCCGGAGGTCGTGCAGGCGGTGCAGGATGCCGCCGCGCTCGGCCTGTCCTTCGGTGCCTCTACGCCCGGCGAGACCATCCTGGCCGAACTGATCGAGGAACGCGTCGGCGCGGTCGAGAAGCTGCGCCTGGTCTCGACCGGCACCGAGGCCACCATGACGGCCATCCGTCTGGCCCGCGGTTTCACCGGTCGCGACCTGCTGATCAAGTTCGCCGGGCATTACCACGGTCACTCGGACGGACTGCTGGCTCAGGCAGGGTCCGGCCTGGCCACGTTGGCCCTGCCCGGCTCGGCCGGGGTCACGGCAGCGACGGCCGCGCAGACCCTCGTGCTGCCGTACAACGACCTGGATGCCGTACGAGTCGCCTTCGAGGCGCACCCGGGCCGGATCGCCGCCGTGATCACCGAGGCGGCGGCGGCGAACATGGGTGTCGTGGCTCCCGACGCCGGCTTCAACGCCGCGCTCACCGCCCTCGCGCACGAGCAAGGCGCGCTCCTCATCATCGACGAGGTCCTCACCGGCTTCCGGGTGCATCCGGCCGGCTACTGGGGACTGGACACCGTGGGCCAGGGGCAGGCGGACTACACGCCGGACCTGTTCACCTACGGCAAGGTCATCGGCGGAGGCCTGCCGGTGGCGGCCCTCGGCGGTCGCGCCGACGTGATGGACTTCCTGGCTCCGAACGGCCCGGTCTATCAGGCCGGCACGCTCTCCGGGAACCCGGTGGCGGTCGCCGCCGGCATCGCCACCTTGCGGGCCCTGGACGAGAGCGTCTACGAGCGCATCGACGCCACCGCGCTGCTGCTCTCCGAGGCCGTCTCCGCCGCCTTCTCGGCCGAGGGTGTCGCGCACAGCGTGCAGCGGGCCGGCAACCTGTTCAGCTTCGTATTCGGTGCCGAAGCCGCCGCCAGCGCGCCTCGGAACTACGCTCAGGTGCAGCGCCAGGAGACGTTCCGCTACGGTCCGTTCTTCCACTCCATGCTGGATCAGGGCGTTTCGCTGCCGCCGTCCGTGTTCGAGGCCTGGTTCGTCTCCAACGCCCACGACGAGCGCGCGGTCGGCTGGATCCTTGACGCCCTCCCTGCCGCAGCGAAGGCCGCGGCCGCCGCGACCCCGCAGGTGTGACCCGCAGGTGTGACCCGTACACCCGGGAGTTATTCCTTTGTGAGGTTCCGACAGGTGGATTTCGTCCCGGAACAGGCAGACTAGACGCATGGCTTCCCTCCGCGTTCACCCTGACCGGCTTGAGATCCACCTCACGAAAGCGGAGAAGACCCTCGCCCTGCGGCGCGAGGACATCGTCGTGCCGCGCGGGAACATCCGTTCGGTGACGATCACGGATGACCCGTGGATCTGGATCCGCGGGATCCGTTCTCCCGGGGTGGGCCTGCCCCTGGTGGTCGCGGTGGGCACCTGGAAGTTCCGCGGCGGCAAGGACTTCCTGGCGATCAAGCGCAAGCGCCAGGCGGTCGTGATCGACCTCATTGACGACGAGTTCTCCCGGGTGATCCTGACCACCAACCACGCCCCGGACCTGATCGCGTCGCTCAAGCTCGGCGGTTGACCGTCCCACTGGTCGAGCACGTCCGCTGTCGAACCGATTCGACGGAGATTCTACCGATTCCGGACTGAGACGGATGTTTAGGGCCTGTTTTGAGCAAAATCTCGGCTCCCCTGCTGTATCCGTCGAATTCGTTCGGGACGACGTTAAGCCGCAGCGGCAGCGGCAGCGGCAGCCGCAGCCGCAGCCTCGGAGTCGCGTGCTAGCGGCGCACGTCGACGACGGTTCGACCGTGCATGGTGCCCGCGAGGATGCCCGCGGCGGCATCGAAGCTCGCCTCCAGCGGGATCACCTGGGTGAGGTGGTCGAGCAGGCCCAGGTCGAGGTCCGAGGCGAGGCGCTGCCAGGCCTCCTCGCGCTGGGCGAGCGGAGCCTCGACCGAATTGATCCCGATCAGGCTGACGGCGCGCAGGATGAAGGGCATGACCGTGGCCGGAAGGTCGGCCCCCTGGGCCAGGCCGCAGGAGGTGACCACTCCGCCGTAGTTCGTCTGGGCGAGGACGTTGGCGAGGGTGGCGCTGCCGACCGAATCGACGGCCCCGGCCCAGCGCTGGCCCTGCAGCGGTTTGCCGGCCTCGCTGAGGGTGCGGCGATCGACGAGTTCGACGGCACCGAGCCCGCGCAGGTAGTCCCCGAGCTCATCGATGCGGCCGGTTGACGCGTGCACCTGGAAGCCGCGGGCGGCGAGCAGTGCCACGGCGACGCTGCCGACCCCGCCGGCAGCGCCGGTCACGAGCACGGCACCGGACTCCGGCGTGACCCCACCCCGTTCGAGGCCAAGCACGGACAGCATGGCGGTGAACCCGGCCGTGCCGATCGCGGCGGCCCGCACGGCGCTGATACCGTTCGGCAGCCGCACCAGGGAGCCCCCCGACACGCGGGCCCGTTCGGCCAACCCGCCGTGGTGCGTCTCGCTCAGACCGGCCCCGTTGAGGATGACCTGGTCTCCGGCCGACCAGCGCGGGTCGGCGCTCTGCTCGACCGTTCCGACCAGGTCGATCCCGGCGACCAGGGGCCAGGCGCGCACGACCCCGGGGCGGCCCATCAGGGCGAGCCCGTCCTTGTAGTTGATGCTTGAGTACTCGACCGCGATGGTGACGTCGCCGGCCATCAGGAAGCCGTCGTCAACCACGCGAATGGCCGCGCTCTGCGTCTTCCGGCCCTCGGCATTTTCGATGCGGTCGACGACGATGGCCCGGAACTCAGTCTCAATACCCATGCGTCGAGACTACGCGGGCGTTCGGGTCAGGTGGTCAGGTGACGTCGCGCTTCCAGCTGACCGCATAGCCGATCACGGTCGCGGCGAGCATGTAGGCCAGGAGGACGAGCCCGCCCTGCCACCACTCGAGCAGCGCCGCCGGGGTGCCTCCCGGCGCGGCGAGGGTGAAAAAGCTCGCGCCGACCAGGGCATCGGAGGCGGCCCCCGGCAGGTAGTTGCCGATCCCTCGCGTCACGTCGGTGAACAGGGATGCGAAGCGCAGCAGCGGTTCGACGAACTGGGTGAAGGCGAGCACGATGACGATCGACGCCACTTGGCTATGCACGAGCACGCCGAGGCCCACACCGATGGTCGACCAGATGGCCATGGCGAGCACCGTGCGGCCGATCAGCGCCCAGGTAGCGCTATCGGCCAGCAGCGGGTCGACGTCGAACGCGTTGATGACGAGCGCGCCGACGCCGACGGATGCGAGCAGCGCGACGCCCCCGAAGACCGCGCCGACCACGAAGAGAGCGATCGTCTTGGCCCCGAGCACCTGGGCCCGCCGGGGATTGGCGAGGAACGTGGGGGTGAGGGTCTGGTGCCGGAATTCGCCCGTGGTGGCGAGGGCCCCGAGCAGAACCGGGAAGACATAGCCGACGGATGACGCGAAGCTGTAGATCAGGGGTGGGAGGCTGCCGAACCCGGCGAGTCCCTGGGATCCGGTACCGGCGGCATCCGGGCTGATCGCGCCGCTCTCGATCCCCGCGAACAGCGCCGAGAGGCCGCCGGCGAGCAGGGCGATATAACCGAACATGACCGCGGCGAGGACCCACCACAGGCGCGTTGTGCCGAGCTTGGCGAACTCGGCACCGAGGGCGCGGCTGAAGGACGTCATCGCGACTCGCCTCCGTTTCCGTTTGCGTGGCCGTTCACGAGGGCGAGGAATGCCTCCTCGAGCCCCTTCCTCTCCCGGTGCAAAGCGCTGAGTTCCACGCCGGCCGAGAACGCGATGTGGCCGATCAGGGCGGGGTCGGGCGCAGCGGCGAACAACCCGGTGCGCCCGGTGGAAAACTCGATGCCGGCCTGGCTGAGGGCGGCCTCAAGAGCCGTGCGGTCGGGGGAGTCGACCAGGATGCGCGGCGCCGCCTCGGTCTCGAGGCTCGACAGGGTGCCTCGGTGCACGAGGGCTCCGTCGGCGATGATGATCACGTCGTCGACGCTCTGCTGCACCTCGGAGAGCAGGTGGGAGCTGACCAGGACCGTGCGCCCCTCGTCGGCCATGGTGCGGAGGAAGCCGCGGATCCATTTGATCCCCTCCGGGTCGAGCCCGTTGATCGGCTCGTCCAACACGAGCACGCCGGGGTCGCCGAGCAGGGTGAAGGCCAGGCCGAGCCGCTGCCGCATGCCGAGCGAGAAGCCGCCGACACGCTGGGCGCCGTGTGCGCCGAGGCCGACCGTGTGCAGCACCGCGTCGATGCGGGCGGAGGGCAGCCCCGCCGCGATGGCGTAGACCGCCAGGTGGTTCCGGGCACTGCGGCCGGGATGGAAGCTGGCTGCCTCCAGGGCGGCCCCGACGGTCTGCAGCGGGCGCGGCAGGTCACGGTAGCGGATGCCGTCGATGGTGGCCGTGCCGGACGTGGGCGCGACCAGCCCGAGCAGCATGCGCAGCGTGGTGGTCTTTCCGGCGCCGTTGGGGCCGAGAAAGCCGGTGACCCGGCCGGGCTCCACGGTGAAGGACAGGTTGTCCACCGCGGTGACGTTGCCGAACGTCTTGGTGATGTTGCTGAACTCGATGACCGCGCCGACCGGCATCCGTTCCCCCTTCGTTGCTGGTAGTCCCGCGCTGATAGTCGATCTCTGGGATCTGGTTCCAGCCTAGGGGCGGAGACGACCGGGTCAGGTGACGCGGAGGAAGACGCGCAGTGCGGCGAGCAGCCGGGCCACCTCATCGACGGTGTTGTAGGGGGCGAGGCCGATCCGCAGGCCGCCACGGTCGCCGAGTCCGAGGTGCCGGGAGGCTTCGAGGGCGTAGAACGAGCCGGCGGGGGCGAGGATACCCTGCTTGCACAGGTGGCGGGACGCATCCGCGGTGTCGTGGCCGGTGAACGTGACCAGCACGGTGGGTGTGCGCACGGCAGCCCTCGAGTGCAGTCGTGCCCCCGGCAGCTCCGCCAGGCCGGCCTCCAGTTTGCCGCGCAGGGTCTCCTCGTGGTGTTCGAGAGCCTGGGACGAGCGGATCAGGCGCTCCCGCCGAGAGGCCCCGGCCGGCGCGGCGTCGCCGAGGCCGGCGAGGAATTCGACGGCGGCCGTGACCCCCGCCATCGTCTCGTAGGGGAGCGTGCCCAGCTCGAAACGCTCGGGCACCTGGTCGCTCGAGGGCACCAGCTTGTCGGGATATATCGTTTCGAGTAGCGCGGGCGCGGAAGCGAGAATCCCGCAGTGCGGACCGAAGAACTTGTAGGCCGAGCAGACGAAGAAGTCCGCCCCCAGCGCCGCGACGTCCACCGACGCGTGCGGCGTGTAGTGCACGCCGTCGACGTATAGGAGCGCGCCGACAGAATGTGCGAGCCGGGCGATCGCCGCCACGGGCGGGCGGGTGCCGATCAGGTTGGAGGCGGCGGTCACGGCTACCAGCCGGGTGCGCTCGCTGAGGACCGCGGCGATGTCCGGGACGCTCAGCTCACCGGTGGCCGGGTCGAAGTCCGCCCAACGCACCGTGGCGCCGGCCCGGTCGGCGGCCTGCATCCAAGGGCGGATGTTCGCGTCGTGGTCGAGCCGGGTGACCACGACCTCGTCGCCCGGGCCCCATCCGGCGGACAGTGCGTTCGCCAGGTCGTAGGTCAGTTGCGTGGCGCTGCGTCCGTAGACGATTCCGCGTTCTTCGGCGCCGAGCAGATCCGCCATGGCGCTCCGGAACCCGGTGACGGCGTTCTCCGCGTTCTGCTGGGAGGTACTTCCGGTTCCCCGGATCGAGAGCGGACCGGTCAGGGTCGACGCGATCGCGGAACCGACCGCCAGGGGGGTCTGGGTGCCGCCCGGGCCGTCGAAGAAGGCCGTGCCGGTGGCGAGGGCGGGAAAGCTGGGTCGGATCGTCTGCGCATCAAAGGTCACAGTGCATCCAATCACAGCCCCGCCTCCTGCCCCGGGGAAGTAGCATGTCGGCATCTGCGAGAGGGCGCACCGCGGCCGGTCAGGCCCGGGTGTGCGCGTCAGCGTGGGCGGTGGCGTGGGCCGCGCACGCCGGGGCCTTGGCAGCGACGCAGCCCGGGCAGACGACGAGCTGTTCCCGGCAGGAGGCATCTCGGCAGTTGAGCAGGTTCTTCGTCGGTTCACCGCACACCAAGCAGCGCCCGATCACGGCGGTATGGTCGCTGAAGTCCAGCGACATCCGCTGGTCGAAGACGTAGAGCGAACCGTTCCAGAGGCCGTCGTCGCCGAAGGCCTCGCCGTAGCGCACGACGCCGCCGTCAAGCTGGTAGACCTCGCCGAAGCCGCGCTCCTTCATCAGGGAACTGAGCACCTCGCAGCGGATGCCGCCGGTGCAGTAGGTGACGACGGGCTTGTCCTTGAGGTGGTCGTACGTGCCGCTCTCCAGCTCAGCCACGAACTCGCGGGTGTTGGCGACATCCGGCACGATCGCGTTCTGGAAGCGGCCGATCTCGGCCTCGAACGCGTTGCGGCCGTCAAAGAAAACGACCTCGTCGCCTCGCTCACCGACGAGGGCGTGCAGCTCGGCCGGGGAGAGCTTGGCGCCGCCGCCGACCACGCCGCCGGCGTCGACGCGCAACTCGCCGGGTGCGCCGAAGCTCACGATCTCATCCCGCACCTTAACGACCAGCCGGGGGAAGTCGAGGCTCAAACCCTGCTCATCGAGCCCGGTGCCCTCGCTCCACTTGACGTCGAGATTCTTGAACGGGGCGTAGTCCCGAGTCTTGCGCAGATAGCGCTTGATCGCGGGAAGATCGCCGCCGACGGTGCCGTTGAGGCCGTCGGTGGAGATCAGGATTCGCCCGCGCAGGCCCAGCGATTCGCACAGGTCTCGCTGCCAGAGACGCACGGCCTCGGGGTCGGCCAGCGGGGTGAAGACGTAATAGAGCAGGATCTTCGGAATAGCCACCGCGCCATTTTACCGAGTTCGCCAGCTGGTAATCGGCTGATATCCGGGTGGGTGCCTGGGTGGGGGGCGCGGGCCGGGTGGCCGGCTGGCTAAGCTTCTGGCAACCAATTGGAGGCCCAATGGCCCAGAACGATCCTCTCGCCCGGTTCGGCGCTGTACCGCTATTCACGCTGACGAGCACGGACATGACCGAAGGAGTGCCCCTCACCGCGGCGCAGTACGGCACCGGCTCCGGCGGCCGGAACCTGTCCCCGCACCTGGAGTGGTCGGGATTCCCGGCCGACACGAAGAGTTTCGCGGTGACCCTGTACGACCCGGACGCTCCGACCGGGTCCGGATTCTGGCATTGGGCGGTCGTCAACCTGCCGGCCGACTGCGTGGCCCTGCCCGCAGACGCCGGCGCTCCGGGCGGCCGGCTGCTGCCAAGGGGTGCCGTGACCCTGCCCAATGAAGGCCGTCAGTCGGCTTTCGTCGGCGCGAGCCCTCCGGCCGGCACCGGCACGCACCGGTACCAGTTCATCGTGCACGCGGTCGACGTGGCCCGGCTCGACATCGACCCGGACTCCACGCCGGCCGTGCTGGGGTTCAACCTGCACTTCCACACCCTGGCGCGCGCGGTGCTCGAGGCCACGGGTGTGCACGGAGGAGCCGCCCACAACCCCTGAGCTGAGGTCTTCCGAGGTTGTCCTCGGGCGACAAGGCGCCGCTGACGGAGTACGCGGCCAGCCAGGCGGTCAACGGCATGATCGTCGTCAACGCGAACTACCGGATGGCGACGCGCTTCCAGCTGAAGCACATGTTGGACGACGGCAACGAGGTGTTGCGCTGGGTGGCCCGCCACATCGAGGAGTTCGGCCGGGATCCCCACCGGATCGTGCTCGAACATCGCCGACATCTCGGTGATGTTCGAGCACGGATTCGTGCTGAGCCTGAATCTTCTGCGGATGCTGCTGCCGGAGCGCGGCCGCGGGGTCGTGCTGCGTACCGCGGCCCGGTTCATGTCCCCGATCGAGTGGCTCGAGCGCGGGTTCCCGCCGGAGTTCGTGACCACCTCGGAGCGTGACCACTTCTACCGGGCGAACCTCAATTTCATCGCTGCGCTGCGCCGGCGCTCCATCGCGGTCGACGCGCTGATCTACGACCGGAAGCAGACCAACACGCGCCACACCTGGCAGCAGGACGCCGCACATCCGGAATCGCAAGAGGTCTACCGCCGCCTGGGTGCCTTCGTGCGCCGCGTCGCCGGGGTGCCGCTCGCGGCCGTCGCAACCGTCGCAACCGTCGCCTAGAACGTTCATGGCGCACCCTGTGGAAGCCGGCGCATGTTCTACGGTCCGCCAGCTTCCACCGGGTGCGCCGCGACGGATGCGGGCCGCAGAGAAACCTTCGGAAATCGGCTCACCGGGTCGGACAGGCCCGACTTTCGGGGCCGATATCGGAACCGCGGTCGACCACCGGGGGCAAGGTCAGGCTTGGGCGCCCGTGGCGGCGAGCACGCCGCCGAGGCCGATCATCATGACGCCGCCGCCCGCGGAGAGGTGCTCCATGCGGCGGGGGGACGAGGCGAACCAATCGCGGGCCGAGCCTGCCGCGAGGGCCCACACGCTGTCGCCGAGCAGGGCAAGCAGCACGAACACAAGGCCCAGGGTCAGCAGCTGCAGCGGGACGGCACCGGCCGAGTAGTCCACGAACTGGGGCAGCACGGCCACGAAGAACACGATCGACTTGGGGTTGCTGATCCCCACGACCGATCCCTCGGCCAGCAGGCGCCACTTCGTCTTCGGCACGCTGCTCAGACCGATGCTCCGGGCGGCCGCGTGCCGGTGCCGGATGGCCTGCACGCCGAGGTAGACGATGTACGCGGCGCCGGCGAACTTGATCGTCGTGAACACCACGATCGACCCGGTCACGATTGCGCCGAGGCCCAGCGCGACGGCCGCGACCACCGGGATCAGCCCGAGGGCGTTGCCGAGCACGCTCAGCAGGCCGCCGAGGCGTCCGAGCGCCAGGGACCGCCCGATCACGAACAGCACGGTGGGTCCGGGCAGCACGATCAGGGCGACGGATGCCAGCGCGAACGTCAGCAGGTTGGGCAATGGGACCATATACGAAAGGTTAACCCGGCCGGGAGTCCGGGGCATCCGCTGTCGCGAGTGTGCCTGGTCCGGTCGAGAGTGGCCCGCGGAACGGGCACGCTCAACCGGAGGCACTGTGGTAATCGTGCAGGTTCCGGTCGTGCGGGCCCGGATGCTTGTGGCTCGCGGCAGCAGAATGCGCCCCGGCACCGCCGGTGGCTAGCCTCTCAAGATGCACATGCTCTGGCGCACCCTCCTGCACTCCGTCCTCTCCCGCTTCGGCCCGCGCCTGGGCCACTACGACGTGGCCAGCACCCGGTTCATCACTTTGCCGACCGACCAGGACATCCTTCGGCATATGAACAACGGCGTATACCTGTCGATCATGGACATCGCCCGCTTCGACATGCTGCACCGTACCGGCATCTGGGCGATCTTCCTGAAGCGCGGCTGGTACCCGGTGGTGGTGTCGGAGACGATTAGTTTCCGCAAGTCGCTGACCCTCGGCCAGAAGTTCACGGTGGAGTCGCGCATCCTGGGCTTCGACGAGAAGGCCGTCTACGTGGAGCAGCGGTTCGTGCGGCCGGACGCCGACGGAACCCCGGAGATCTACGCGCAGGGCTTCATCCGCGGACGGTTCCTGAAGCGCAGCGGAGGGGTCGTGGGCATCGACGAGCTCGTCGACGCCGTGGGCGCGGTGCCCGAGGACGTGACGGTGCCGGCCTGGCTGCTCGAGTGGAGCGCGGATGTCGCGATGCCCGCCACCCGCGCCGCCGCGCCCAGCCACTGGGCCTGAGTGGGAGCGCCACGCGCCGTGTCTGCCGTGTCAGCCGAGCCCGGGGGTCCTGCGGCACCCCCCGCCCGTAGCCCGAACGAATTCGACGGAGATTCTGCCCGAATCAACCCGAAACAGTACGGAAATGCAGTTTTACCCGAGAATCTCCGTCGAATTGGTTCGACGCCGGGTCTGGCGTGGCGCCTGTGCTGACCAGCGTCCACGCGGGCGACCAGCGTCCACGCGGGGCGATCAGCTCTGATCCTCCGCGAGCGACACAACCAATCGATCAGGACTAGACGGTGGGTTCGGTGGCCTTCTTGGGCGGGATGAGCTCACTGTAATACTCGACGTGGGGCTTGTAGTGGGTCCGGGCGGGTATCGGCTGGCCGGTGCGCGCCGCAACGAGACGGTCGAAGTAGTAGTCCCAGAACGGGCCGACGGTGGCGGCCTCCGCGGCGGAGTGCAGGCGCTGGCCGAAGGTGAGGGTGGTCATCCCCGCCCCCTCGACGAGGTGCAGAATCACGTGCCGGGCGGCGGCACCCTCGCCGATGTCGGCGGTGAACCGCTTCGGCGGGATGCACTTGATAATGCTCACGTACTCCCACTCGGCATCCGCTTCGTCCAACTTGAATCGCACGGCGCCGGTCTCGGGAGCGCCCGTGTAGGTTCCGATCCAGCCGTGGAGACCGGCGGACCGGCTCACGCTCGCCCACACGTCGTCCTTCGACGCGCTGAAGAGCCGGTCGAGCATGAGGTACAGACCGTCTTCGCGATAGGCAAGGCGTCCGGTTGGCTTGAATGACATGCGAACCTCCACGGTGAGTGAGGCACGGGCCTCAGTACAAAACTATGCCCTTCTCCGGGCGGGGATCAACAGCCACGCCCTCCGGCCGGGACCCGGCGCCTACCCCTCGAGCACCGCCATCGCCGCATTGTGACCGCCGATGCCGCTGACGCCGCCGCCGCGTCTGGCGCCCGCCCCACAGATCAGAATCCGCGGATGCTCCGTCGCCACCCCCCAACGCTCGGCCGCGGTGGATCGCGGCGCGTCGTCCTCGAGGAACGGCCATTCCAGAGGACCGTGGAAGATGTTGCCGCCGGGGAGGTTGAGGGCGTGCTCCAGGTCGAGCGTGGTCTTCGTCTCGATGCAGGGCCGGCCGGCGGCATCGCTCAGCAAGAGGTCCTCGATGGGTTCGGCCAGAACGGAATTCAGCGACGCCAGAACGGCGGCTTGCAGCCGGTCGCGGCTGACGTCGTTGTTCTCCTCGGTGAGCCAGCGGTGCGGGGCGTGCAGCGCGAACACCGTGAGGGTCTGCGCGCCGGCGGCGACGAGCTCGGGGGAGAGGATGCTCGGGTCGCTGAGCGAGTGGCAGTAGATCTCGCAGGGCAGCAGCTCGGGGAAGCCGTCGTGGTCGGCCTGGTCGTAGGCGCTCTCCAGCTGCGTCAGGGTCTCGTTGATGTGGAAGGTGCCGCCGAACGCGGCCTCGGGGGACACGTCCTCGTCGCGCAGCAGCGGCAGTCGGCGGAGCAGCAGGTTCACCTTGACCTGCGCGCCCTCCGGTTTGGCGTCGGGCCCCGCGCTCGGCCCGGCACTCGGGCCGGCACCCGGCTCGACGTCGGGGCGCACGGATGCCGGCGCGGCCTCGCCGAGGAGACCCCGCAGCACCCACGGGGCGACGTTGGCGAGCACGTGCCGGCCCTGAACGACCCGCAGGGCGCCGCCGTGCCGGTAGCTCACCTCGCCCTCCGGCGTGACGCCGGTGACCTCGGCCTCCGTCACGATCCGGGCGCCGGCCTGCCGGGCGGCCTTCTCCAGCTCGCCGGAGACGGCGCCCATGCCGCCGACCGGCACGTCCCAGTCCCCGGTCCCGTTGCCGATGACGTGGTACAGGAAGCAGCGGTTCGCGTCGAGCTCCGCGCTGTCCAGCGACGTGAAGGTGCCGATCAGGCCGTCGGTGGCGACCACCCCGCGCACGAGGTCGTTCTGGAAGCGATCACGGAGCGCGCCGCCGAGCGGCCGCTCGAAGAACTGCTCCCAAAGCATGTCGTCTCCGAGCAGGGTCCTGGCCTCCGAGCGCGTGGGCAGCGGCTCGCAGACGGTGGGGAAGAGCGCCCGGGCAACGCTCTCCGTGTCACGGTAGAAGGCATTCCAGGCGGAAAAATCGGCGGCCGCGCCGACCCGGTCGAAGCTGGCGCGGGTGGCCGGCTCGTCGCCGCGGTCGACCAGGAGTCCGGTTCGGGTGTCGGCCGGATCGGGGGTGTACGAGGAGTACCGGCGCCGGGCCAGCCCGATCTCGAGACCGAGCTCGTCGATGATTCGCTGCGGGAGCAGGCTGACCAGGTAGGAGTAGCGCGAGAGCCGCGCGTCGACGCCGGGGAAGGCCGGGGCGGAGATGGCCGCGCCTCCGACGTGTTCGCCTTGCTCGAGTAGGAGAACGCTTTTGCCGGCCAGGGCCAGATAGGTGGCGGCCGTCAGGCCGTTGTGTCCGCCGCCGATGATCACGACATCGTGTGTGGGTTCGCTCATGCACCGAGACTACTCAGGAACCGAGACCAGCCCGGGGCGTCGGGCCCGCGCAGCTTGCCCGCCCGGCCGGGTCAGTCGGCACGTTCGAGCGCGCCGAGCTCGTCGGCGTCGCCACTCATCGACCAGGTGCCGACGAGCCGGTTGCAGCCGTCGGTGCCGGTGGAGCATCCGGTCAGGCCCAGCGCGAGGGCGACGGCGGCGAAGGCGAGCACAGCGGTTGGCTTCGTCATGGTGGGGCTCCGTTCACGGGTGTCGACGCGAGCCGCCGGACGCGCCCGTTCAACGATCAAAGCCGGGGAAGGTCAGCCTGTCACCGGGGCGGCTACCAGTTCCACGGCGCGGGCCAGGGCGTCGCGCACGGCGAGCACGCCCGGTCGGCTGGCACTCGAGCGCCGGGCCGAGGAGAAGACGGTGCGTAGCGGCCCGCCGGGCAGCTCGACACCGCGGACGGTCGGCATCTTCCCGGCCCAGATCAGGTCCGGCAGGATGCCGACGGCATTGCCGGATTCGATCAGGCGGATGTGCGCGATCAGGTCGGCCGTCTCGAACCTCACGTCGGGCTCGAATCCCGCCGACCGGCAGAGCTGGGTCGCCCAGTGCCGTGAGGCGGTTCCCTCCGGCTCCATCACCCAGGGCAGATCGGCGGCGTCGGCGAGCGACGCTGCCGCCGCGCGGCCGCCGCGCGAGGGCGGAACGGCCAGCCGGAGCGCATCCGTCGCCAGGTTCACACGGTCCAGGTCAGGCCAGTGCACCCGGGTGTGCCCGGGATACTGTTCGGCGAGCACGAGGTCGAAATCGCGCGCAGACACCTCGAACAGGCCGCGCTCCGGCTCGCGCTCGGTGACCTCGACCCGCAGCTCGGGGAACTCCTCGGCGAGCAACGTGAGGGCCTGAGGGATGAGGGCGTGCGCCGCGGACTGGAACAGGGCCACGCGCACCGTGCCGGACACGGTCGTCAGCGACGCGGTCATCTCCGCCTCGGCCAGTTCCAGCCGTTCGAGCAGGTAGGTCGTGTGCAGCACCAGAACCTCGGCCTGCGGGGTGAGCCGCACCCGGCGCCCGACCTTCTGCAACAGGGAAACCCCGGCCTCTTTCTCCAGTAGCGCAAGCTGCTGCGACACGGCGGACGGGCTGTAAGCGAGGGCCTCAGCGACTCCCGCCAGGGTGCCGCGGATCTTGAGCTCGTGCAGCAGACGCAGTCGGCGCACATCCAGCATCCGTCACCCTCCTCGATCGTCTCAATACTGATCATAAATGCTAATCAATATCGATCATAAAGATTCGCTTTTGCTAAAGGAACGGAAACCTCACACTGAGAGCAGCCGTCCGCCGTGAACGAAAGAACTAGCCTCGTGACCATGACCAACTCCACTCCATCCGTGCAGCACGATCTCAGCGCCGATGTGGTCGCCCTCGTGCAGAAGTGGCTCGCCGAGAGCGCCACGATCCCCGCCGACCTGTCGGCCCAGCGCCTCGCCGGCGTGCTGAAAGACCCGAACGGGCTCGACTTCACCGTGGGCTTCGTCGACGGCGTCATGCGCCCGGAAGACCTCATGGTCGCCGGCTACAACCTGCAGAAGGTTGCAAAACAGGCGCCCGGCTTCCTGCCCTCCTACCTGCGCGCGGCCATCGGCCTCGGCGGCGTGCTCGGCCCGGTGGTGCCCTGGGTGGTCATCCCCGCTGCGCGAAAGGTGCTGCGCCAGATGGTCGGGCACCTGGTCGTGGACGCCACGCCCGAGAAGCTCGGTCCGGCGATCGCCCACCTGCGCGAGTCCGGCAACCGGCTCAACATCAACCTGCTCGGCGAGGCCGTGCTCGGGGAGAAGGAGGCGCTGCGCCGCCTCGAGGGAACCCGCGCCCTGCTGGCCCGCGACGACGTGGACTACGTCTCGATCAAGGTCTCCTCCATCGCCAGCCAGCTGTCGATGTGGTCCTTCGACGAGGCCGTCGACCGCGTCGTCGAACGCCTGACCCCGCTCTACGAGCTGGCGGCGGGGGGCGGTTCGACCACCGGGGGCGGCTCCACCACCGGGGCCAAGTTCATCAACCTCGACATGGAGGAGTACCGCGACCTCGACCTCACCATCGCGGTGTTCGAGCGCATCCTCGACCAGCCTCAGCTGCTGCACTTGGAGGCCGGCATCGTGCTGCAGGCCTATCTGCCCGACGCCCTCGGGGCCCTGCAGGGTCTTACCCACTGGGCGCAGGGCCGCCGGGCCGCGGGCGGAGCCCCGATCAAGGTGCGCGTCGTCAAGGGCGCCAACCTGGCGATGGAACACGTCGACTCGGCCGTGCACGACTGGCCGCTGGCGACCTACTCCACCAAGCAGGACAGTGACACGAACTACAAGCGCGTGCTCGACTGGGCCTTCACCCCGCAGAACACGGATGCCGTCAAGATCGGCGTCGCCGGCCACAACCTCTTCGACGTGGCCTGGGCCCATCTCCTGGCCACGAAGCGCGGCGTGGACGACCGGGTCGAGTTCGAGATGCTGCTGGGCATGGCCACCAGCCAGGCCGAGGCCGTGAGCCGCGACGTCGGCCGCCTCCTGCTCTACACGCCCGTCGTGAACCCGGCCGAATTCGACGTGGCCATCAGCTACCTGATCCGCCGCCTCGAGGAGAACGCCAGCCAGGACAACTTCATGTCGGCGGTGTTCGAGCTGACGAGTTCCCCGCAGCTCTTCGACCGCGAGAAGGAGCGGTTCCTGGCCTCTCTCGCGGGCCTCGACGCGGTCGTCCCACAGCCGAACCGCCGCCAGGACCGTACCCAGGTCACCCAGCTCGATGCAGCCGGCCGCGGCGAGGTACCCGCAAGCGAATCCGGCGATGACGAGGATGAATTCGGCGACGAGTCCGGCGTCGGGCTCACCGCAGCCGTGCTCGGGCTCACCCGCGGCTCGGTCGAGAGCCTGCCGCACCCCGGTTTCCACAACGAACCCGACACAGACCCGTCCCTGCCCGCGAACCGGGCCTGGGGTCGTCACATCCTGAGCCGGGTCGAGACCTCCACGCTCGGGCTGGACGCCATCCGTGACGCCCGGGTCAGCGACCCGGCCGAGCTGGACCGCCTGATTGAGGCCGCGGCGGCCTGCGGCGCCGCCTGGGGGCAGCGCACCGGAGCGGAGCGCGCCGCAGTGCTTCACCGGGCCGGGCTCGCGCTCGCCGCGAACCGCGACCGCCTGATCGAGGTGATGGCCGCCGAAACCGGTAAGACCATCGCCGAGGGTGACCCCGAGGTCAGCGAGGCGATCGACTTCGCCCACTACTACGCCGAACGGGCCCGCGACCTCGACGCCGTGCAGGGCGCGATCTTCGTGCCCTCGAAGCTGACCGTGGTCACCCCGCCGTGGAATTTCCCGGTAGCCATCTCCGCCGGCGGCGTGCTCGCCGCCCTCGCGGCCGGCTCCGGCGTCATCGTCAAGCCCGCCAAGCTCGCCCAGCGTTCCGGCGCGGTCATGGTCGAGGCGCTCTGGGAAGCCGGCGTGCCGCGCGACCTGCTCGTGCTCGTGGACCTCGCCGACCGGGAACTGGGTACCCGCCTGATCTCGCACCCGGCCGTCGACCGCGTCATCCTGACCGGGGGCTACGAGACCGCGCAGCTGTTCCGCAGCTTCCGCGAGGACCTGCCCCTCCTGGCCGAGACAAGCGGCAAGAACGCCATCATCGTCACTCCCTCCGCCGACCTCGACCTCGCCGCCGCCGATGTCATCAAAAGCGCCTTCGGGCACGCCGGGCAGAAGTGCTCGGCTGCGAGCCTGGTCATCCTGGTCGGATCGGTCGCCAAATCGGAGCGCTTCATCAGTCAGTTGACGGATGCCGCGACCTCCCTGCGCGTCGGCCGCCCCTCCGACCCGGTCACCCAGATGGGCCCCATCATCGAGCCGGCCGAGGGCAAGCTGCGCCACGCCCTCACCACGCTCGGCGTCGGCGAAAAGTGGCTGGTCGAGCCCCAGCAGCTCGACGAGTCCGGCACCCTCTGGTCGCCGGGCATCCGCACCGGGGTGCTGCCCGGCTCCTACGTGCACCTGACCGAGTTCTTCGGGCCCGTGCTCGGAGTGATGCACGCCCGCAACCTGGCGGAAGCCATCCGTTTCCAGAACGCGGTCGACTACGGCCTCACCTCGGGGCTGCACTCGCTCGACCCGGCCGAGCTGACCGAATGGCTGGACACGATCGAGGCCGGCAACCTCTACGTGAATCGTGGCATCACCGGCGCGATCGTGCAGCGCCAGCCCTTCGGCGGCTGGAAGCGCTCGGCCGTGGGACCGGGCACCAAGGCCGGCGGCCCGAACTACCTGTACGGGTTCGGCAGCTGGGTGAGCGAAGCCGGCCGCAACAGCTCGACGCTCCACCTGCGCGGCCTCGACCAAACCGTCACCGCCCTGATAGAGGCGGCGCAGACCGTGCTCGACTACGCGGACTTCGACGTGCTGCGCCGGTCGGCGCTGAGTGACGCGCTGGCCTGGCGCGACGAGTTCGGCGCGGTCAGGGACGTCTCAGACCTCGGTCTCGAACGCAACCTGTTCCGCTACCGCCCGCTGCCCGTCACCGTGCGCCTGACCGAGGCCGGCACCCTCGCCGACCTGCTGCGCGTGATCATTGCCGCGACCCTGTCGACGGCGTCGTTCGAGGTCTCCAGCGCCATCCCGGTGCCGCCGATGGTGCGCAACGTGCTCGCCGAGCGCGAGATCGCGGTCTCGGTCGAGAGCGACGACGAATGGCTGCAGCGGGCCGAGGCCGGTGGCATCCGCACCAGCCGGGTGCGCCTGATCGGCGGGGACCGCCTGACAGGGGCGCAGGCGGAGGCCTCCCGCCTGGCCCACGCGCTCGGCGGCAGCCCGGACATCGCGGTGTACGCACACCCCGTCACCCAGGCCGGCCGGGTCGAGCTGCTCCCGTTCCTGCGCGAGCAGGCGATCTCGATCACGGCGCACCGCTTCGGCAACCCGAGCACACTCTCCGAGGGGATCATCTAGGGGCCGGGCTGCGGCCCGTGCGACGGCGGTCGACCACAAGGCTAAAATAGGACTTTGGTGGCCGCAGTCTGCGGTCGACTGCACCAGCAGGAGTGCGGACAACGATCAGGCTTCTGGTGCACAATGATCGAGGCGCGGCTGACCACTGCTGCAATTCGACAGGGGATCCACAGTTGGACGGTAACGCAACGACGACGCACCGCAATGTCGCCCTGCTGTCGGTGGCGACCGAGCTCGCCCCGCAGGTCACGACCTCGGTGGACATCGATCGTCGCCTGCAGCCGGCCCTCAAACGGCTGAAGCTGCCGAGCGGCCTGCTCCAGCGGGTGGCGGGCGTGCACGAGCGCCGCAACTGGGCGCCCGGCCAGGCCTTCGACGACGCGGCCGTCGCGGCCGGCACGCGCGCCCTGGCCGCCGCCGGCATCCAACCGGGCCAGGTCGGCCTGATGATCAACACCTCGGTGACCCGCAAGCACCTCGAGCCCTCGGTGGCCGTGCGCATCCACCACGGCCTCGGCCTGCCCTCCTCGGCCACGAACTTCGACATCGCGAACGCCTGCCTCGGTTTCGTCAACGGCATGACCCTGGCCGCACAGCTGATCGACTCCGGCCAGGTGCAGTACGCCGTGATCATCGACGGGGAGGACGCCGACGAGATCCAGACCAACACGATCGAGCGCCTCGGCCGCCCGGACATCAACCGCAAGGACTTTATGAGCGAGTTCGCGAGCCTGACGCTCGGCTCCGGCGCGGCCGCGGCCGTGCTCGGTCGGGCCGACGCGCATCCGGAGGGGCACCGCATCCTCGGCGGCGTGACCCGCGCCGCCACCGAGTTCAACGGCCTCTGCGTCGGCAGCGTCGACGGCATGTTCACCGACGCCAAGGCGCTGCTCAAGGGTGGCATGGAGCTCGTCGTTTCGGCCTGGACCGAGGCCAAACGCGACTGGAACTGGTCGGGCATGGACCGGTACATCCTGCACCAGGTGTCGGATGTGCACACCGACGCGATCGTGAAGGCGACCGGGCTGGACCGCAGCCGGGTGCCGCTCACCTACCCGCTGTACGGCAATGTGGGGCCCGCGTCGATCCCGATCACCCTGGCCGAGGAAGCCGCGCGGCTCAGGACCGGCGACCGGGTGCTGCTGATGGGCGTCGGCAGTGGCCTGAACACGGCCATGATGGAACTCGCCTGGTGAAGCGCGGCTCTGCCCCCGTGTCCTACCGTCTCCCGCGCGCCGCGGCGACGCCGGCGCCCGCGTCCCTGCCGCCGGCCGGCCTGTCGGGGCTCGATGCCGCGTTCTCGCGCCTGGTGCCGGTCGTGTCGACCGCCTCCGGGCATCCGGTCACCCGCACCTGGCACCTGCTCGACAACGCGGAGCGTCTCGCCGAGCTGGGCGTCACCCCCGTGGGCACGGTGCTCTGCGTGCACGGTAACCCCACCTGGTCCTACCTGTGGCGCGAGTTCGTCACGGCGGCGACGGATGCGGCCTGTCACGGCGGCGAGGCCTGGCGCGTCATCGCCGTCGACCAGCTCGAGATGGGCTTCTCCGAGCGAAGCGGCGCGGTGCGCCCGCTCGCCACGCGCGTGCGGGACCTGGGCGAGCTCACCGACACCCTCGGCCTGGCCGGCCCGGTGGTCACCTTCGGTCACGACTGGGGCGGGTCGATCTCGCTCGGCTGGGCCGTCGACCACCCGGACGTGCTCGCCGGGGTCATGCTGCTGAACACGGCCGTGCACCAGCCGAGCGATGCGCCGGTGCCGGCCCCGCTGCGGCTGGCCCTGCGGAGCAGCGTGCTCGGCTCCGGCACTGTGGCCACGCCGGCGTTTCTGGAGACGACACTGGCACTGGCGCACCCGCCGCTTCCGGCCGCGGTGAAGCAGGCGTATCGCGCGCCCTACCGCGGCGCGGCCCGCCGCGGCGGGATCGGCGCGTTCGTCGCCGACATCCCGGTGCATGGCGCACACGAAAGCGCGGCCGAAATCGCCCGCATCTCCGGCGGCATCCGCGACCTGACCGTACCGGCCCTGATGCTCTGGGGCCCGACCGACCCGATCTTCAGCGATCGCTACCTCGACGACCTCGTGGACCGCCTGCCGCACGCGGACGTGCATCGCTTCGAGGGTGCCGGGCATCTCGTCATGGAAGACGTCGACTACGCCGCGGCCGCCCTGACCTGGCTCGGCGACCGCGCGGTGCCTGCCGCTGCAATCGCCGCTGCCGCCTCCGCCGCTTCCTCCGCTGCCCCTCAGGTTGCCGTTTCGGTCGAACAGGGTGTGGACGGCTGGGCGGCCGGCGAGCGGCATCCGCTCTGGCACTATCTGGACGAACTGCAGAACAGCGACGAGACCGCGCTGATCGACATGGCCCCGCCCGGGGGCGGCGCACCCCGCGTCGTCAGCTGGCGCCTGCTCTCCCGGCGGGTGCGGCAGCTCGCCTGCGGCCTCGATCGTATCGGCGTGCGGAAAGGCGACCGGGTCTCGCTGCTCGTTCCACCCGGCGCCGACCTGACCGCGGTGCTCTACGCCTGCGTGCGGATCGGCGCGGTCGTGGTGGTCGCGGATGCCGGCCTCGGCCTACGCGGGCTGACCCGCGCCGTGCGCGGCGCGCGCCCCGACCACGTGATCGGCGCCGTCCCCGGGCTGCTCGCCGCCCGGGCCCTCGACTGGCCCGGCCAGAAGATCTCCGTGGCGCGGTTTCCCCGCGCCGCCATGCGCGCCCTCGACATCTCCGCCACCCTCGCCGAGCTGATCGCGCTCGGCGGGGACGAGCAGCTTCCGCCGCCGCCGGAACCCGGAGACACTGCCGCCGTGCTGTTCACCTCCGGCTCGACCGGGCCGGCCAAGGGCGTCGTCTACACGCACGGCCAGCTCGCCGCGGTCAGCCACGCGCTGTTCGCGCAGTACGGCGTGGGCCGCGGCACCGGCCTGGTGGCCGGCTTCGCCCCGTTCGCGCTGCTCGGCCCGGCCCTCGGCGCCCGCTCGGTGACCCCGGACATGGACGTGACGAAGCCGAAGACCCTGACCGCCGCATCCGTCGCCGCCGCGGTCGCCGCCATCGACGCGACCGTGGTATTCCTGTCGCCGGCCGCGCTGGCCAACGTCGTGGCCACCGCCGGCAGCCTGACCGCCGCCGACCATGTCAGCCTCGCCGGCGTGTCGAGCTTTCTCTCCGCTGGTGCCCCCGTCTCCGAGCCACTGCTCGCGGCCGCGGCCCGGCTGATGCCGTCGGCCTCCGCGCACACGCCCTACGGCATGACCGAGGGGCTGCTGATGGCCGACATCTCGCTCGACGGCATCCGCGAGGCGATGGCCACGGCGACCACGCCGGGGGTCTCGCCGTCTGCCTTGTCCTCTGCCGCGACGGCGACGGATGCCCCGGCCGGCCCCGGCGGGGTCTGCGTCGGCCGCGCGACGGCGACCACGCGCATCCGCACGAGCGCCCTCGACGCCCAGGGGCACGCCACCGGCGAGCTGTCGGAGGCCGCCGGGGTCACCGGCGAGATCGTGGTCTCCGCGCCGCACGTCGAGGACCACTACGACCGCCTGTGGCTGACCGACCGGGCCGCCCGCAGCGGCGCCGTGCCCGGTGAACGCTGGCACCGCACGGGCGACGTCGGGCACTTCGACGACGCCGGACGCCTCTGGGTGGAAGGGCGCCTGCCGCATGTGATCACGACGGCGACCGGCGTCGTGACCCCGGTCGGTCCCGAGCAGCGCATCGAGTCCGTCGCAGCGGTGGCCCGGGCCGCCGTCGTCGGGGTTGGGCCGACCGGCACCCAGCAGGTGGTCGCCGTGGTCGAGACCCGCACGCCGACCCGCCGGGTCGCGCTGGCCGACCCCGGGCTGGCCGCCGCCGTGCGTGCCGTCGCGGGGCTGCCGCTGGCCGCGGTGCTGGTCGTGCCGCACCTGCCCACGGACATCCGTCACAACTCGAAGATCGACCGCACCCGGCTGGGGCGCTGGGCCGGCGGCATCCTATCCGGCGCGCGGATGACCCGCCCGTGAGGCGCCTCTCGCGTCACGCGCAGGCTGCGCCCCTCCGCTGCCGGCACGCCACGCGCGCAGCGACGCAGCACCCGCGCAGCACATTTTCGCCGACGGTGCTGCCGTGAGGGTGCTTGTCACCGGGGCCAGCGGCTTCCTCGGCCGGGCCGTCGCGGCCGAGATCGCGGCCGCCGGACACGAGGTGCGAGCCTTCCAGCGGCGCCCGTCGGGCGTGCCCGGCGTGACCGACCTACTCGGCTCGGTCACCGCGCCCGCCGAGGCCCGGCGCGCCGTCGCCGGAATGGACGCGGTCGTGCACCTGGCCGCCAAGGTGTCCCTGGCCGGCAGCCCGGCCGAGTTCGCCGCCGTGAACGTGGGCGGCACGCGCACCCTGCTGGCCGCGGCCGCGGATGCCGGAGCCTCCCGCTTCGTCTTCGTGTCGTCGCCCTCGGTCGCCCACACCGGGGCATCCATTGTCGGCAGCGAAGCCGAGCCGGCCGACCCGGCCGAAGCCCGCGGTCCCTACGCCCGCACCAAGGCCGAGGCCGAACTGGTCGCCCTCGCCGCGGATTCGGCCGCCCTGCGCGTGGTCGCCGTGCGGCCGCACCTGGTCTGGGGCCCGGGAGACACCCAGCTCGTGGCCCGGATCGTCGAGCGCGCCCGCGCCGGACGCCTGCCGCTGCTCGGCCACGGCGCCGCCCTGATCGACACCACCTACATCGACAACGCCGCCACGGCCATCGCGGCAGCCCTCGATCAGGCCGACGCCGTGCACGGCCGCTCCTACGTGATCACGAACGGGGAGCCGCGGCCGGTCGCCGAACTGCTCGCGGGCATGTGCCGGGCCGCCGGCGTGCCGGCGCCGGCCTGGCGGGTCCCGGCCGGAGTTGCCCGCGGTGCGGGGGCGCTGATCGAGGCGGCCTGGCGCATCCGTCCGGGCGCCGACGAGCCGCCGATGACCCGGTTCCTGGCCGAGCAGCTCTCGACCGCGCACTGGTTCGACCAGCGCCGCACCCGGTCCGAGCTGCGGTGGACGCCCGCGGTGAGCCTCGATGAGGGCTTCCGCCGCCTCGCCGCCTCGTACGACGGCTAGCTTTCTCGGGCACTGGCGGCCTCAACGGATGCCCAGGGCCGTCCGTGCGATCGCCAGCGCCCCTTCCGCGCGCTGACGGAGCCCAGTCGTTGACGGATTCCGATCACCGGGGCCTGCCGGGCGCGGCGGCTCGCTAGGCTCGTCACGTGACCTGGCCCCGCGACCTCCCCGCCCAGCTGGCCGGACTGGCGCCGACCCTGCTCGGGATCGCGCTGCTCATCGCGATCGTCACGCTGGTGCTGCGCGGCTACCGGGTGCCGCATCCGTTCGCACCGGCCCTCGCCGTGCTGCGCGGCGCCCTGCAGCTCGCCGCGATCAGCCTGATCCTCAGCGGCATCATCTCCGACCCGTTCTGGGTCGGCGTGGGTCTGGCGGTCATGTTCACCGCTGCGGTCGGCACGGTCACCCGCCGGATCGGCGCCACCCGGCGGCACGCGGCCTGGGTGGCCGCCTCGATGGGCCTGGGCGTGATGGTCACCCTCCTCGTGGTCTTCGGCACCGGCGCGCTCGAGTTCACGCCGCGCTACGTGTTGTCGTTCGGCGGCATCATCATCGGCAACGCCATGTCGATCGCCACGCTCTCCGGCCGGCGCTTCACCGAGGGCGTGACCGAGCACTGGGAGGAGGTCGAGGGCTGGCTGGCCCTCGGCGCCACCCCGCGCCAGTCCACCCGAGAACTGGCCTGCCGCGCGGTGTACTTCGCCCTGATCCCCTCGACCGACCAGACGAAGACCACCGGGCTGGTCACGCTGCCCGGAGCCTTCGTGGGAGCGATTTTCGGTGGAGCCTCGCCGCTCGAGGCAGGGCGGTTCCAGATCGTGGTGCTTGCCGGCATCCTCTGCGCCGGATCGATCGCGGCGGTCGCCCTGATCCACCTGCTGGCCCCCGTGACCCGGCGCCCCGTCCCGGTGCCGGGCTAGCGACACGCGCCGCGCTGATGTCCTCGGCGCCGGCCGGTCCGATCCTGCTGGGAGCCGGGCGGCTACTCGGCGGAGCGGTGAATCAGCCGGGAGAGCACGATCGCGCTGCGGGTGTGGTCCACGTTGGGTGCCAAACGCACCTTTTCCAGCGCCGCCTCCAGACCGGGGATGTCCCGGGCCCGGATGTGCACGATGGCGTCGGCGCTGCCCGTGACGGTTCCGGCGTCCACGACCTCTGGCACCCCGGACAGGATGCGCAGTAATTCCTCGGGCGCCACGGTGCCGCGGCAGAACAGCTCGACGTAGGCCTCGGTGCTCATGCCGTCGATGGCCGGATCCACCTGGATGGTGAAACCGCGGATGACGCGGTCGGCCACGAGCCGGTCGACTCGGCGTTTCACGGCCGACGCCGAGAGTCCGACGACCGAGCCGATATCGCCGTATCCCGCCCGGGCGTTCTGGCGGAGCAGGTCGAGAATGCCACGGTCGAGGTTGTCCATGCCGAGAGTCTAGGGGGCATCGTTGCGCTGGCGCACTCATTAACGCAGAAAACCCGCGCCCGATAGCGCAATTCACTGGATAGCTGCGCCGTGGCGAGCGGACCAGCGGGCGGACGTGCGGCATCCGTCATCGCCCGTTGTGGCGGAAAACTGCGTGAGGGGCCGGACGCGCGCACGTTTTCGGCGCAGAGTGGGGTGCACATCCGATTCGTGCTGTGTGAGACTAAGCATGGCGTCTCTGCCCAGGCGTTTCGTGCCGGCAGAGCTCTCGTGAGTGACCTGGTCCGCCATCCACCCCGCCAGCCGACCTCACCCGAAGGGGGCGGATGGCCGCCGAAGGAGTCACCATGTCGACCAACCTCACCGCCCCGAACCTGGACGAGCTCGTCTCGCCGGCCCTTCCCGTGCGCACGCCCGTCAAGCGCACCGTGCTGATGTGCAAGCCCGAATTCTTTTCCGTCGTCTATCGCATCAACCCCTGGATGGATCCCGCCATCCCGACGGACACCGCGCTCGCCGTCGCCCAGTGGCAAACGCTTCACGACACCTATGTCGGCCTCGGCTTCGACGTGCACCTGATCGAACCCGTCGACGGCCTGCCGGACATGGTCTACGCGGCCAATGGCGGATTCGTCATCGACAACATCTCCTACGGCGCGGCCTTCACCTACGCCGAACGCCAGCCGGAAGGTCCGGCCTACATGGACTGGTTCGGCGCCAACGGCTTCGACGTGCGCGTGCCGGCGGAGATCAACGAGGGCGAGGGTGACTTCCTGCTCGTGGGCGACGTGATCCTCGCGGGCACCGGGTTCCGCAGCGCCTCGAACAGCCATGAAGAGGTGTCGGCGATCTACGGCCGCCCCGTGATCACGCTCAACCTGATCAATCCGAGCTTCTACCACCTCGACACGGCCATCGCCGTGCTCGACGCGTCGCCGGCCACGGGCAACGGCGAGATCGCCTACCTGCCGAGCGCGTTCGACGAGCCGAGCCTGGCCATCCTGCGCGAGCGATTCCCGGACGCCATCATCGTCGCCGAGGAGGACGCGGCCATCCTCGGCCTCAACTCCTATTCCGACGGCTACAACGTGGTCATCGCCGCGCGGGCGAAGGGCTTCGAGGCCCAACTGCGCGCCCGCGGCTTCAACCCGATCGGGGTCGACCTGTCCGAGCTGCTGCTCGGTGGAGGAGGCGTGAAGTGCTGCACCCTGGAGCTGCGCCGATGACCGACCCGATGACCGACCAGGCCACCGCCCCGGCCGCCGCGCTCGGACAGGCCGCGTATATCGCGCTGGAAGACGAGCACGCGGCCCACAATTACCATCCGCTGCCCGTGGTCGTCGCGTCCGGCGACGGCGCCTGGGTGACGGATGTCGACGGCCGCCGCTACCTGGACTGCCTGGCCGCGTACTCCGCGGTCAACTTCGGCCACTCCAACCCGCTCCTGTTGGACGCCGCTCGCGAGCAACTGGGCCGCATCACGCTCACCAGCCGCGCCTTCCACAACGACCAGCTCGGCCCGTTCGTGACCGCGCTCGCCGAGCTCTCCGGCAAGGACATGGTCCTGCCGATGAACACGGGCGCCGAGGCGGTGGAGTCCGGCATCAAGGTGGCCCGCGCCTGGGGCTATCGGGTCAAGGGCGTCGCCGCCGGGATGGCGAACATCATCGTGGCCGGGGAGAACTTTCACGGCCGCACCACCACGATCGTCAGCTTCTCCGACGACGAGTCGGCCCGTAAGGATTTCGGGCCGTTCACGCCGGGGTTCCGCACGGTTCCCTACGGAGACGCCGCGGCCCTCGAGGCTGCGATCGACGCGAACACGGTCGCGGTGCTGCTCGAGCCCATCCAGGGCGAGGCCGGCATCGTCGTGCCGCCGGCCGACTACCTGCCGGCCGTGCGCGAGATCACGAACCGCCACAATGTGCTGTTCATCGCCGACGAGATCCAGTCCGGCCTCGGCCGCACGGGAGCGACCTTCGCTTGCGACCTGGTGGGCGTCGTTCCTGACCTCTACCTGCTCGGCAAGGCACTCGGCGGCGGCATCGTGCCGGTCTCGGCGGTCGTCGGCAATCGGGACATCCTCGGCGTGCTCCGCCCCGGCGAGCACGGCTCGACCTTCGGCGGCAACCCGCTGGCGGCGGCCGTCGGCCTCGCCGTGGTGAAACTGCTGGCCACCGGCGAGCAGCAGGAGCGCGCGCGCGTTCTCGGCGCCCGCCTGCACGACGGGCTGACCGGGTTGATCGGCCAGGGCGTCGTGGCCGTGCGTGGCGCCGGCCTCTGGGCCGGCATCGACATCGACCCGACGCTGGCCCCCGGCCGGGTGGTCTGCGAGGCCCTCTTGGCCCGCGGCGTGCTCGCGAAGGACACCCACGGCTTCACCATCCGGTTGGCCCCGCCGATCGTGGTCTCCGAGGCCGACCTCGACTGGGCGGTCGAGCAATTGGCAGCCGTGCTCGCAGAGCTCGCCGCCGCGTAGCCGAGCCGCCGAGTTATCCCGCTTGTGCCGAGTTGACCCGCTGGAACGGGTCAGCTCGGCACAAACGCCGACACTCGGCGAGGTGCGGCCGGCCGGGTGGCCACGACACTACACGCCGACGGATGCCGCCACCGGCTGCGCGATGCGGCCGAGGCGTGCGAGCTGGGTGACGTGGCCCGGCTCGAGCTCCTCCAGGCTGTTCACGCCGAGCAGTCGCATGGTGCGGGAGACCTGCTCGGAGAGGATCTGGACGGCCCGGTCGACGCCGGCCTCGCCGCCGGCCATCAGGCCGTAGAGGTAGGCGCGGCCGACCAGGGTGAAGCGGGCACCGAGGGCAACGGACGCGACGATGTCGGCGCCGCTCATGATGCCCGTGTCCAGATGCACCTCGTATTCGCTGCCGACCTCGCGCACGACGTTCGGCAGCAGGTGGAACGGGATCGGGGCGCGGTCGAGCTGGCGCCCGCCGTGGTTGGAGAGGATGATGCCGTCCACGCCGAGGTCGGCGAGCGTGCGCGCATCCGCCAGGCTCTGTACGCCCTTGACGACGATCTTGCCGGGCCACTGCGCCTTGATCCAGGCCAGGTCCTCGAAGGTGACGGTGGGGTCGAACATGGTGTCGAGCAGGTCGGCGACTGTGCCGCTCCAGCGGTCGAGGCTGGCGAAGGCGAGCGGTTCGGTGGTGAGGAAGTTGATCCACCACTCCGGCCGCGGCAGTGCGTTGATGACCGTTCCGGCGGTCAGGGCCGGCGGGATCGAGAAACCGTTGCGCTTGTCGCGCAGGCGCGCGCCGGCCACGGGCACGTCCACAGTCACCAGCAGGGTGTCGTAGCCGGCCTTCGCGGCCCGGTCCACGAGCGCCATCGAGCGGTCGCGGTCCTTCCACATGTAGAGCTGGAACCAGTTGCGCCCGTGGGGGTTCGCGGCCTTGACGTCCTCGATCGACGTGGTGCCCATGGTCGACAGGGAGAAGGGGATGCCGGCCCGGGCCGCGACGTGGGCGCCCGCGATCTCACCCTCGGTCTGCATCATCCGGGTGAACCCGGTCGGGGCGATTCCGAAGGGCTGGGCCACGGGGGCGCCGAGCACGTCCCAGCCCGTCGACACGGCCGACACGTCCCGCAGGATCGACGGGTTGAACTCGATGTCCTCGAAGGCCTGGCGGGCACGGCCCAGCGACAGCTCGGCCTCGGCGGCGCCGTCGGTGTAGTCGAACGCGGCCTTGGGGGTGCGCTTCTTGGCGATGTCGCGCAGGTCGTAGATGGTGAGCGCGCCCTCGAGGCGGCGCTTCTTCGCGTTCAGCTCGGGGGTCTTGAAGTGCATCAGCGGGGCAAGGTCTTTGATCTTCGGGATGCGTCGTTGAACCATGGTCGAAGGGTCCTTTCTATCGGGCCACCGGGTGCCCGTTGGCATCCGTGTGGTCGTTGGCGAAGAGGTCGGGCAGGTGGTTGGCAAGGTGGGTTTCGGCGTAGTAACCCGCGATATGGGACTGCACGAGGCTGCGGGCGGCCGGGGGATCGCCGGCCTCGATCGCGCCGAGGATCGCGCGGTGTTCGGTGCGGAGACGGGCGGAGGTGTCGGGCCAGGAAGTGAGGCTGGTCGCGCCCGCCCGCACATAGCCCTCGATGGCACTGCGCAGCCCCGCCATCGTGGCGGTCACGACCTGGTTGCCCGATGCGGTGGCCAGGGCCAGGTGGAACGCGGCGTCGAGGGCCAGGAATTCCCCCTCGGTCAGCGCGGGAGACTCCATGGCGCAGAGCAGCAGCTCGGGCGTCGTCAGGTCGGGGTGCAGGGAGGCGTTGGCGTCCATGGTGGAACTGGCCTGGGCGGATGCCTCCGCCAGCTCGGTCACGACCGAGGCCTCGAGCACCAGCCGGGTCTTGACCACGTCAGAGACGGGGAACCCCTGCGCCGCCACCTGCAGACGCATCAGCGCCGACATGCCGCCGCCGGGCAGGGCCACGATGATCGCACCCGCCGTGGGCCCCGACCCGGCGGACGTGCGAAGCAGCCCGAGCACTTCGAGCACCCGGATGGCCTCGCGCACGCTGGACCGTCCGACGCCCAGCTCGGCGGCGAGGGCCCGCTCGGGCGGAAGATGGTCACCCGGGCGTAGTCGCCCACTGAGGAGATCCAGCTCGATGTTCTGCAACACGACTTCCCAGGCACGGCGTTCGATGCTCATGGGCTCCTCCTCGACGTTGGGGTGGCATGCGGTGTGCCCGGCGGGGATCATGCGTCGGGCGGTGTGGTCTGACCACACGCTACACGACGCGCCCGATGCGCACCAGCGCCCGGGGCGCATCCGTCACCGGGTATACGCCGCCGGCACCTTCAGGCCGCACTCAGGCTGGTCAAGTCCGCGGTCTCGTTCACCGTCCACGGGACGACCGGGAGGCCGAGGCCGCCCAGGTTCGGGCTGGATTCGGGCTGCCCGACGCCCGGTCAGGAATCCCCGCTCGATCGGGCCCCCAGGGTCAGATCCGAGGCGATTTGCCGGGTGAGGTTCAGTGACGCCCAGTCGAAGCTCTGCAGGACTGACCGATCCGACTGCCGGGGGTGTTCGCCTGCTCAGGGAAGCCCGGCGACTGCTGGTAGCCGCAGTCCAGGGTGCGGATCTCGGCCAGGCTCAGGTCGCGCACCCGGTCGTCGGCATAGGGAAAGGCCGAGTCGCCGGGGAACGCGGGAGCGGCGTCGGCGCATTTGCTGGACGTCATCACGTCGTCGTGCCACACCACCACCTGGTTGGCACTGGACAAATGGGTGTCCAGCTCGAGTGTGCTCACACCCAACTCGGGAGACCCGGCGAAGGCGGTCAGTGATTCCTCGGTCCACTGGCCGCGGCCGCCGCGATCAGGATTGAGCACATTGCGTGGTTCCCCTGGAGTTGCGTGAACCGGCGGCAGTCCGCCTCCGGTTCTCCACGCTGCGAACCGGACGTGGCCGGGGTGGAGAGGTCGTTCCGAGCGCTGACCGGGCCTGGTCACGGCGGCGGGCTCCGTGCGAACGCAGAGGATCTCAGATGAAGAGCAGCACGATGCCGAGCACGCCGGACGCGGCACCGATGCCGAGCAGGATCAGGCCGGTCAGGCGCAGTGCCCGGCCCTCGGCCTCCGGGGTGTGGGTGCGACACCGGGAGGGGGTGCGGAGGCTGAACCAGACCGGCACGTCGTCGCCGGGCGCGAGCCCGTGCGTCTCGTGTGTGTTCGCCGGGCACTCGTGCACCTCGCCGTCACGGTCGAACCAGCGGATGACCGTTCCGGCCCGGGAGGACGCGATGACGCCATCCGTCAGTACCCAGCGACCCTTCACACCGCGCGCGACGAGACCGGCCGCGAAGAGTGCCCCGCCGACGGCCAGGCCGATCAGGGTCAGCACCTCGCTGAGGAGGGAAACGAGCGAGAAGGTGTCCACGTTGCCCCTTCCCGGTCGTCGTAACGGTACGGGCAAAATCGTACCGTGCCCTCCGGGCCGGATGCCGCGACCCTGCCGATGCCCCCAGGTCTGGGGGCACACGGTAAGGTCAAGCAATGAGCTCGGTTGTTGAACAATCTCCCACCCGTGACGACCGAAGCTTCCTCGGACAGCCTCGCGCCCTCGCCAACGTGTTCGGCGTCGAGATGTGGGAGCGGTTTTCGTTCTACGGGATGCAGGGCATCCTGCTGCTCTATTTGTACTACTCCGCGGCCGACGGCGGCCTCGGGATCCCGCAGGCCACCGCGGCAGGCATCGTGGGGGCCTACGGCGGCGGCGTTTACCTGTCGACCATTCTGGGAGCCTGGGTGGCCGACCGCCTGGTGGGCTCGGAGCGGGTGCTCTTCTGCAGCGCCATCGTGATCGCGGTGGGGCACGTGGCACTCGCTCTCCTGCCGGGCCTCGGCGGCGTGGCGACCGGGCTCATCCTGATCGCGCTGGGCAGCGGCGGGCTCAAGGCCAACGCGACCAGCGTCGTGGGCGCGCTCTACGCCAAGGACGACCCTCGGCTCGACGCGGGCTTCTCGCTCTTCTACCTCGGCATCAACCTGGGTGCCTTCTTCGGGCCGGTCCTGACCGGCCTGCTGCAGACGACCCTCGGCTTCCACTACGGGTTCGGGCTCGCCGCCGTGGGGATGGCGATCGGCCTGGTGCAGTACTCCTTCGGCCGCAAGCGCCTGCCGGCCATCGTGCACGAGGTGCCGAACCCGCTGCCGGCGTCGCGCCACGCCGGCTACCTCTGGGCCGCGATCGCAACGACCGCCGTGATCGTGGTGCTGGTCCTGCTCGGCGTGATCACGGCATCCGGCCTGGTCACCATCGTTATCGCGCTGACCCTGATCGCCACGGTCTGCTACTTCGTGGTCATCCTGCGCAACCGTCAGATCACCGCCCTCGAGCGCAAACGCGTCTACGCGTTCATGCCGCTGTTCGTGGCCAGTGCCGCGTTCTGGTCCCTCTCCCAGCAGCAGTTCACGGTGGTGACCATCTACACCGACGAACGGCTCAACCGCGACGTGTTCGGCTGGGAGCTGCCGGTGTCGTGGGTGCAGTCGTTCAACCCGGTCTTCATCATCCTGCTCTCGGGTGCCTTCGCCGCGCTGTGGACGCGCTGGGGTTCCCGTCAGCCGTCCACCCCGGTCAAGTTCGCGTTCGGCACCGCGCTGATGGGTTCCGCGTTCCTGCTGTTCCTCCCGTTCGTCGACGGCGGCCCGAATTCGACGCCACTGCTCGCGATGATCGCGATCCTGTTCGTGCTCACGGTGGCGGAGCTTCTGATCGGACCGGTCGGCCTGGCCGTCACGACGCGGCTCGCCCCGGAACCCTTCAAGACCCAGATGGTCGCGCTGTTCTTCCTCTCGATCGCCCTGGGCACCGCGGTGTCCGGCTGGCTCGCCGAGTGGTACACATCGGTGTCGGAGACGGTCTACTTCAGCGTGATCGGCGGGGTCGCGATCGTGCTCGGGCTGTTGCTCGCACTGATCGCCCGACCGATCCTGCGGCTGATGAACGGCGTGCGCTGACCGGCATCCGTCAGCCGAGTGGATGCCAAGCGATTCGTTGTGTTGCGCCCCACAGGCTCAGAGCTGGCTGCACCGCGCGGACTCTGTTCAGCAAGGGGGGCGCGGTGTCCGGTGTTGAACCAATTCGACGGAGAATCTGAGCGAAACCTGCTTTTTCGGGCCTTATGGCAACGATTTGGGCAGAATCTCCGTCGAATTCGTTCGGGGAGAACTACCGCCAGGCTCGTCGGGTCTCACTCCGCTAGCGCGTCGCCGTGGCCTCGACGATCGCGATTTCGCGGGTGGCGGTCTCGGCGGTGCGGCCGTCTCCGTCGTGGTGCACCCGCATTCGTGGGGTCATGCCCCGGCGGAACCGTACCCGCAGGCTGCGGTAGCGCACCATCCAGAAGAGCACCGCCCCGGCCGCGAGGAGGCCCGAGAGCGCGGCCACGCCCAGCGCCCAGCGCGGGCCGAACTGGTCGGCTACCCAGCCCACCAGGGGCGCCCCGAGTGGCGTGCCGCCGGCGAAGATCGCCATATAGAGCGCCATCACCCGGCCGCGCATGGCCGGCCGCGTCGTGGTCTGCACGTAGGCGTTCGCGGTGGTCATCAGGGTCAGCGAGGACAGGCCGACGAAGGTCAGGGAGATCGCGAAGGTCAGGTAGTTGGGCATCACCGCGGCCACAGCGCAGGACAGGCCGAACGCGAAGGATCCGACGATGACCAGACGCAGCCGCGGCCGGCCGCGACGGGCGGCCATCAGCGCGCCCGCGACGGAGCCGATGGCCATGATCGAACTGAGCAGCCCGAACTCGCTGGCACCCATGCCGAACTCGACCGTGGCCATCGTCGCCGTGAAGATCGCGAAGTTGAAGCCGAAGGTGCCCACCAGGAAGACGGTGATCAACACGACGATGATGTCTGGCCGGCGGGACACGTACCGGAAGCCAGCCATCAGCTGTCCCCGCTCGCGGGTGGCCCGCGGCTGCGGCCTCAGCTGAACGGTGCGCAGAAGAGTCATCGCGAGCACCGTCGCCGCGAACGTCGCCGAGTTGATCATGAAGACCCAGCCGGCGCCGACGGCGACCGTGAGCAGCCCCGCGGCGGCCGGTCCGATCAGCCGAGCGCCGTTGAACGATGCGGAGTTGAGGGCCACGGCGTTCGGGAGGTCGTTGTCGGAGACCAGCTCCGACACGAAGGTCTGGCGGGCGGGGGCGTCGATCGCCGCGACGATCCCGAGGCCCAGGGCGAAGAGGTAGACGTGCCACAGCTCCGCGACTCCGGTGACGGTGATCACACCGAGGCCGAGGGCGAGCAGGCCCATCAGGGTCTGCGTCAGGATGAGCAGTCTGCGCCGGTTGAACCGGTCCGCGATGAGGCCGGACCAGGGCATCAGCACGAGCTGGGGCCCGAATTGCAAAGCCATCACGATGCCCACCGCGGTGGCGTTGTAATCGGTCAGTTCGGTCAGCACGATCCAGTCCTGGGCCGTGCGCTGCATCCAGGTTCCGATGTTCGACACGAGGGCCCCCGCGAACCAGATTCGATAGTTCGGGATGCTCAGGGAGCGGAACATGTTGTTCAACTGTTGGCGAGTTCCTTCATGATGTCGACGGCCTCGGTGAGGATCCGGCGCTGGTCGGGGCTGAGCGTGACGATGCGCTGGGCGAGCCAGGCATCCCTGCGTTTGCGCGTCTCCCGCATCAGGGTGCGCCCCTGGTCGGTCACCGTGAGCACCACCTTGCGGCCGTCGTCTGCAGAGCCGGCCCGGTTCACGAGGCCAGCCTCGACCAGCGCGTTGACCGTGCGGTTCATCGACGGCGGCGTGACCCGCTCGCGTTCGCTGAGCTCGCGGAGGGTGAACGGGCCATGGAAAAACAGGGTGCCGAGGGCCGAGAACTGGCTCGAGCTGAGCTCATTGTCGGCCTTCTCCTGCCGCAGGCGGCGGGCCAGCCGGCCGTTGGCCAGCCGGAAATCGTGACTCAACTCGGCTACCGTCGCACGTCGACCAGGGGAGACCTCCGGCGCAAGCACGTGAGATGTCGGTGAAGATTCCATAGCTACCCACCCTAACCACTTAGCCTCGCTAAGTATTCCCTGCTCGCAGCCTAGTTCAGGATCGACGGCAAAGAACCGGAATCCAGAGACGCGCGGGGCGAGTCCTGCCAGACTGGCCTCGTGCCTACCTACACGGATGACTTTGGCGTCTCGATCACGTATTTCACCTGGCCGGTCGATCGCCCGCGGGCCATCGTGCAGCTCGCTCACGGGGTCGGTGAGCATGCGCAGCGGTATGCGGAGCTCGCCACCCGACTGAACACGGCCGGCTACACGGTCTACGCCGACGACCACCGCGGCCACGGCCAGACCGGAGTGCACCAGTATGACGGCGACCTGTCCCGCCTCGGCCGCCTCGGCCCCGGCGGACTGCGCGCGGCAGTGGCCGGCGTACGCCAGCTGAGTGGGATCATCCGCGCCACTCACCCTGACCTGCCGCTCGTGCTGCTCGGCCACAGCTGGGGGTCCTTCATGGTGCAGATGATCGTCAATGCGCACGCCGCCGACTACGACGCGGTCGTGCTCAGCGGCACGGCCTACCGGATGCCCGGCTACCTGGACAGCGGCGACCTCAACCGCCGACACAAGCACCTCGGCGACACCGGGGTGGAGTGGCTCAGCCGCGATCCAGAGGTGGCCCGCGCTTTCATCGCCGACCCGCTCACGACCACGACCCCGCTGGCCAAGCTGTTCGGGCTGCGAGAGGCGGCGCGCCTCTTCGGCAGGCCGGGCCGCGACCTGCCGCCGGGCCTGCCGCTGCTCATCCTGGTCGGCGGTGACGACATCGTGGGCGGGGAGCGCAGCGCTCGCAGGCTGGTTCGGGCCTATTCCGGGCGGTCGGGACTTCGGGACATCCGGGTCATCACCTACCCCGGTGCCCGCCACGAGGTGTTCAACGAGACGAACCGTGAGGATGTCTTCGACGACCTGATCGGGTGGCTGGCCAAACGTTTTGCCGTGCGCGCCGATTAGGCTGGCGTCATGCACGGTGAATATAAAGTTCCAGGCGGCAAGCTCGTCGTCGTCGATCTCGATGTCGTTGACAACACGATCGTCGACTTCCGGCTGGCCGGTGATTTCTTCCTCGAGCCCGACAGTGCGCTCGGCGACATCAACGCGGCCGTGAACGGCCTGTCCGCCGACAGCGACGCGGTCAGCATCGCCGCCGCAGTGCGCGCCGCGCTCCCGGCCCATGCCACGCTGCTCGGGTTCTCGCCCGAATCGGTGGCGGTGGCCATCCGTCGCTCCCTCGCCCAGGCCAGCGGCTGGCGCGACTACGAGTGGCAGCTGATCCACACCAAGGCTGTCGCTCCCGTCATGCAGATGGCGCTTGACGAGGTGCTCGCGATCGAGGTTGGCGAGGGGCGCCGCAACCCCACGATGCGGATCTGGGAATGGACGGAGCCGGCCGTCGTCATCGGCAGCTTCCAGTCCCTGAAGAACGAGGTCGACCCAGTCCAGGCCGCCAAGCACGGCTTCACCGTCGTGCGCCGGATCAGCGGCGGCGGCGCCATGTTCATGGAAGCCGGCTCGGTCATCACCTACTCGATCTACGCACCGACCGACCTCGTTCAGGGCATGACGTTCGCTGACTCCTATGCATTCCTCGACGAGTGGGTGCTCACGGCGCTCAAATCCCTCGGCATCGACGCTTACTACCAGCCGCTGAACGACATCACGAGCCCCAAGGGCAAGATCGGCGGGGCCGCGCAGAAACGTCTCGGCAGCGGCGCCGTGCTGCACCACGTCACCATGAGCTACGACATGGACGGCGACAAGATGGTGCAGGTGCTCCGCATCGGCCGGGAGAAACTCAGCGACAAGGGCATCACGAGCGCCGCGAAGCGCGTCGACCCGCTGCGCAGCCAGACCGGCCTCAGCCGGGATGCGATCATCGACCGGATGAAGGCGACCTTCACCGGGCTCTATGGCGCCGTCGCCGGAGAGATCACCGAAGCGGAATATGCCAGGGCGACCGAGCTGGTAGAGACCAAGTTCGGCACCGAGGAGTGGATCGGGCGGGTTCCCTAGGCCACGGGGCCGTCAATACGCGGGCTACCGTCCGCGCGTGAGCAGGTCCTGGTACTCGGCGTGCAGGTCGATCCAGCGCACAACGTAGGGGCACACCGGCACGACCGTGAGCGTGGTGCGGGTGCGAACATCGTCGAGCGCCTGCTCGACGAGGATGCCCGCCAGACCTTCGCCCCGGTGCGCCGGGTCCACCTCGACGTGGGTGAACAGCACATCCTGGCCGGCGACCTCGTAGTCGGCGAAGCCCACGGTGGTGCCGGCGAGCTCGAGCGTGTACCGGGCCAGGGCCGGTTCGTGACGGAATACGACCGAGTCGGATTCCCCGGTCGTTTCCGGGGATGCTGCATCTGGTGTCATCCCCTCAGCGTAGGCTGCCTGACACAATGAAGGAATGCCGATCGCGTGGTCTCCCTCCTCCCCCAGCCGTGTTGTCCACGCGAACAACCTCGAGGTTCTGCCGCAGCTGCCCGACGCGGCCTTCACGCTGATCTACCTGGACCCGCCGTTCAACACGGGGCGCAAGCAGAACCGGCAGACCACGACGTCGGTGCGCGCACCGGCGAGCCCGGTATCCGTCGCCCTGGGTGCGGACGCCGCGGGCATCATCACCGGCTTCAAGGGCCAGCGGTACGAGCGGATCAAGGGTGACCTGCTCGGCTACGACGACCAGTTCGAGGACTATTGGGCCTTCCTCGAGCCGCGCCTGATCGAGGCCTGGCGCCTCCTGTCCGATGACGGCACCCTCTACCTGCACCTCGACTACCGCGAGGCGCACTACGCCAAGGTGTTGCTCGACGCCCTCTTCGGCCGGGACTGCTTCCTGAACGAGCTGATCTGGGCCTACGATTACGGCGCGAAGTCGAAGAACCGCTGGCCGACCAAGCACGACACGATCCTGGTCTACGTGAAGAACCCGGCCCGGTACTACTTCGACTCGACCACGGTCGACCGCGAGCCCTATATGGCGCCCGGTCTGGTCACCCCCGAGAAGGTCGCGAAGGGCAAGCTGCCGACGGATGTCTGGTGGCACACGATCGTGTCGCCCACCGGCAAGGAAAAGACCGGGTATCCCACCCAGAAGCCCGTCGGCATCCTGCGCCGTATGATCCAGGCGTCCAGCCGCGAGGGGGACTGGGTGCTCGACTTCTTCGCCGGCAGCGGCACGACGGGTGCGGTTGCCGCGGCCCTCGGCCGCCGCTTCGTGCTGGTGGACCAGAACCCCGAGTCGATCCAGGTCATGCGCACGCGCTTCGCGCTGCTGCCCGCGGTGGAGTTCCTGCCCGGCGGATTCGAGCCGGCCGTGCCCGAGCCGGCCGCGCCCGAGCCGGCCCAGCCGGCGCTGTTCGATTTCGGCGCCGACCGGCCCGGGGCAAGGCTGGGAGCATGAGACTTCGCATTTTCACCGAACCGCAGCAGGGTGCCTCCTACGACGACATCCTCGCCGTGGCCCAGGCCGCGGAGACGCTCGGCTTCGACGCGTTCTTCCGTTCCGACCACTACCTCGCGATGGGGGACACGGCTCCCGTGCTGCCGGGGCCGACGGATGCCTGGACCACCCTGGCGGGCCTCGCCCGGGAGACCCGGCGCATCCGCCTCGGCACT
Source organism: Cryobacterium sp. TMT2-17-1 (assembly GCF_004402765.1). Taxonomy (NCBI): domain Bacteria; kingdom Bacillati; phylum Actinomycetota; class Actinomycetes; order Micrococcales; family Microbacteriaceae; genus Cryobacterium; species Cryobacterium sp. TMT2-17-1. The sequence goes on along the minus strand of NZ_SOGC01000034.1, from coordinate 23,938 downwards.
TTGGTCTCGTCGGTGACCTACCGTCCGCCGGGGATCCTCGCGATCCAGGTGGCGCAGGTCGACCAGATGTCGGGCGGGCGGGTCGAGCTCGGCCTCGGCACCGGCTGGTTCGAGCAGGAACACCTGGCCTACGGCATCCCGTTCCCGGCCAGGCGGTTCGGCATGCTCGAGGAGCAGCTGGAGATCGTGACCGGGCTCTGGGAGACCCCGGTCGGCGACCGCTACAGCTTTGCCGGCGAGCACTACACGCTCGTCGACTCGCCCGCCCTGCCCAAGCCCGTGCAGGCCCGCATCCCGGTGATCGTGGGCGGTGGCGGCGCCAGGCGTACCCCGGCCCTGGCTGCCCGCTTCGCCACCGAGTTCAACCTGCCGTTCCCGGATTTCGCGGATGTCCCGGCCAAGTTCGCCGGCGTGCGCGCTGCATGCGCGGCCATCGGTCGCGATCCCCGTGAGCTGGTGTACTCGGCGGCGCTGATCGCCGTCGCGGGCGCGAACGAGGCAGACTTCATTCGCCGGGCCGCGGCCGCGGGCCGGGAACCGGCCGAGCTGCGGGCGCACGGCGTGGCCGGCACGGCGTCCGAGGTCGTGGACCGCCTCGGCGCCCTCGCCCACGACGGGGTCGAGTGCGTCTACCTGCAGATCATGGACCTGTCCGACCTCGGCCACTTGGACTTCATCGCCCGCGAGGTCATGCCTCAGCTGGCCTGACCGCCCTGCCCGTCCTGCCGGTCCCGCCGGTATTGCCGGTGCGCGGGTGCTGCGCCGCTACGCTGCCGGCGCGCCACGCGCGCAACGGCGCAGCACCCGCACCGGGGAAGCCGCGCGTGTCACGCCGACTCGCGTAGTACCAAACGGGTCGGCATGAGGGTGCGGTGCGGCATGCTCTCGTCGGCGGCGAGCCGGCGCAGCAGAATGTCCGCCATCGCGTAGCCCATTTCCTCGGAGGGCTGGCTCACCGTAGTCAGCGGCACCGGGCCGCTCGTCGCGGCCGGGCTGTCGTCGAACCCGACGATGGCCACGTCGCCGGGCACAGAGCGGCCGAGCTCACGCAGCACATCCACCGCCCCGGTGGCCATCAGGTCGCTCGCCACGAAGAGGCCGTCGATGTCGGGGCACCGCTCCAGCAGCCGGCGGGTGGCTGCCGCGCCACCGGCGGCTGTGAAGTCGGCGAGTTCGACGGCATCCGCGGGCAGCCCGGCCCGCTCCAGCGTGCGCTCGAACCCGGTGAGGCGGTCGATGCCGGCCGGCATGTCCACCGCGCCGGCGATCGAGCCGATGCGGCGGCGCCCGATGTCGACGAGGTGCTGGGTGCCCGTCTCGGCACCCGCCGCGTTGTCGACGTCAACGAAGTAGGCGGCGAGGTTGTCCGCGTTCGACGGCCGGCCGCCGAAGACCACCGGCATGGTCTTGTCGAGTTCGGCCACGAAGTCGTCGCCGGTGTGGTGCGAGATGATGAGCGCTCCGTCGACGTTGCCCGAGCGCAGGTAGCGCAGAGTCTTGTGCCGTGGGTCGCTCGACGCAACGAGCAGGTTGAGCGTGTAATCACTTTGGTCGAGTCGGCGGGTGATGCCCTGCACGACCGCGGCGAAGTAGGGATCACCGAAGAACCGGGTCATATCCTCAGGCACGACCAGGGCCACGGCCTCGGTCTGCCGGCTCGCGAGCGAGCGGGCCGCCCGGTTCGGAACATAGTTGAGCTGGTTGATGGCGTCCGTCACCGAGGCGACGATCTCTGGGCTGACCCTGGTGGACCCGTTCACGACCCGGCTCACGGTGGCCCGGGAAACCCCGGCCACCTCGGCCACCATTTCCAGGGTGGGCTGCGAAGGACGGACCTGGCGCACACTCGTTATCATGACGCCATTATATTTTGCCCGCATCCCTCGCGGTTCCGGTTCAGGAGAGGGCGCGGTTGCGGATGATCTCGGCGTAAGAACGTCCGCTGTCCTTGACGGTGCGCTCCTGGGTCTCGTAATCGACCCGCACGATGCCGAAGCGCTTCTCGTAGCCCCAGGCCCACTCGTAGTTGTCCATCAGCGACCAGTAGAAGTAGCCCTTGACGTCGACTCCCTCATCGATCGCGTCAAGGATGGCGCCCAGGTGGTCGGTCAGGAATTCGGTGCGCCGGGCATCCGGAACACTGCCGTCCGCGGCGACGACGTCGTCGAACGCCGCGCCGTTCTCGGTGACGTAGAGGCTCGTGCCGGTCGGGGCGGCGTAGTCGGTGTTCACGCGAACGAGCAGTTCGCGTAGCCCGTCGGGCTGCACCTCCCACTCCATGGCGGTCAGCGGCAGCCCCTGCGGGTGGTCGTAGACGCCGTCGGCCGCCGGGAACGGCGACCGGGTGGGGCGGTCGGTCGGGGCCTGGGCGAGCAACGGATGTTCGGCCGGGCGATCACTGACCAGGTCGCCGTGGTAATAGTTCACGCCGAGGGTGTCGATCGGCTGGTTGATCTGGGCCAGGTCTCCCTCGTGGATGAAATCGGTCAGCCCGTACTCGGCCACGTCCTGGAGCACATCCTCCGGGTAGAAGCCGCGGAAGACCGGGTCGAGGAAGATCCGGTTGAACTGCCCGTCGATGCGGCGCGCGGCATCCACGTCGCCCGCATGCGTCGGATCGACCGGCTTGGCGACGGTGAGGTTGAGCGTGATGCCGAGCTCGAGCTTCGAGTCGCGTTCGCGCAGCGCCTCGACGGCGAGGCCGTGCCCCAGGAGCAGGTGGTGTGCGGCGGCCAGGCCGTCCCGGGGGCTCTGCCGCCCGGGCGCGTGGGCGCCGGCGGTGTAGCTGAGGAAGGAGGAGCACCACGGCTCGTTGAGAGTGGTCCACACGCCCACGCGGTCGCCGAGGGTGTCGTGCACGGTGAGGGCGTAGTCCCGGAAGCGTGCGGCGGTGTCGCGGTTGGTCCAGCCACCCTTCTCCTCGAGGGCCTGCGGCAGGTCCCAGTGGTAGAGGGTCAGCCACGGCTTGATGCCGGCGCCGAGGAGCTCGTCGACCAGGCGGGAGTAGAAGTCCACGCCCTTCGGGTTGACCGGCCCGCCGTCGGGACGCACCCGGGCCCAGGAGGTGGAGAAGCGGTAGGTCTGCAGCCCCAGGTCCTTCATCAGGGCGACGTCGCCCTGATAGCGGTGGTAGTGGTCGCAGGCGACGTCGCCGTTGTCGGCCTTGAGGACAGCACCCGGCACGCGGCTGAACGTGTCCCAGATGGAATCCGTGCGGCCGTCCTCATGGGCGGCGCCCTCGATCTGGTAGGCGGCCGTCGCCGCCCCGAAGAGGAACTCGGGCGGGAAGGAACGAACGTGTGAGGTCATACCCATATTCTCGGTGATTGTTTCGAGTGTTCCGAACGAGGTCATCCCTTGACCGCGCCCTGCATGATTCCGGCCACGAGCTGCTTACCCAGGAAGATGAAGACCAGGATCAGCGGGATGATCGAGAGCACCACGCCGGCCAGCACGAGCGAGTAGTCGACGTAGAAGGCGGCCTGCAGCTGCTGCAGTGCAACCGGGAGGGTCGGGTTGCCGGGGCCGAGCACGATGAACGGCCAGAAGAAGTTGGTCCAGGTGCCGATGAACGTGAACAGGGCGAGCATCGCCGCGGCCGGGCGGGCGGCCGGGAGACCGATGTGCCAGAAGCTGCGGATCATCGACGCTCCGTCCATGCGCACCGCCTCGATCAGCTCGTCGGGCAGTGCGTCGCGCAGGTACTGGGTCATCCAGAACACGCCGAACGCGGTCACCATGGCGGGCGCGATGACGGCCCAGAGGCTGCCGGTCCAGCCGAGCCTTGACATGACGATGAACAGGGGCACGACGCCGAGCTGGGTCGGCACGGCCATGGTCGCGATCACGAAGATGAGCAGACCTTCCCGGCCGCGGAACTTCAGCTTGGCGAAGGCGTAGCCGGCGAGCGTCGAGAACATCACGACGCTGAGCGACACCACGGACGACACGATGATGCTGTTGCCGAGCGCCGTCCAGAACGGGATGCTGTCGATGACCGTGGCCGCGTTGGCGATGAAGTTACCGCCCGGGATCCACATCATCCCGTTCTGGTTCAGCGCGGAGGCATCCTGGCTGCCGATCAGGAACGACCACCAGATCGGGAAGGCCGAGCCGAGGATAACCGCGATCAGGATGCCGTAGACCCAGAGGGACGGCCGACGGTCGTGCCCGCCGATGATGGTCTTGCTCATGAGATGCCTTTCGCGCGGACGCGCAGCTTGCGGTCGCCGGTGCCCGCGATGCGACGGGTGATGAGGAAGTTGATGACAGCGATGAGGATGATGATCAGGAACAGGAGCCAGGCCACGGCGGACGCCCGGCCGAAGTTGCGCTGGTTCCAGCCGAGTTCGTAGATGTACAGGGTGAGCGTCTGCCACTGGCGACTGGCTCCGCCCTGGCCGACGTTGTCGAACATGCGTGCCTCGTCGAAGATCTGCAGCCCGCCGATCGTCGAGGTCAGGATGACGAAGATGATGATCGGTCGCAGCAGCGGCAGGGTGATCGACCCGAAGGTGCGCCAGCGGTTGGCGCCGTCGATGATGGCGGCCTCGTAGTAATCGCGCGGGACGGCCTGCATGGCGGCGAGGAAGATAAGGGCGTTGTAACCGGTCCAGCGGAAGTTCACCATTGTGGCGATGGCGAGGTGGCTGGGGATCACGTCGACGTGCCAGCGCACGGGCTCGAGGCCCAGGCTCATGATCGCGCTGTTGATCAAGCCGAACTTGTCGCCGAAGAGGTCGTTGAAGATGAGTGCGACGGCGACCGGGGCCACGACGTAGGGAAGGAGCACGCCCATGCGCCAGAAGGTCTTTCCGCGCAGGTTGAAGTCGAGCACGGCGGCGATGCCGAGCGCGACGATGATCTGGGGGATGCTCGAGAGCAGGAAGATGCTGAAGGTGTTGCGCAGGGAGTTCCAGAAGTATCCCTGGCTCAGCACCGTGACGAAGTTCTCCAGGCCGACGAAGTCGCCCTGGCCGCCGATGAGGTTCCAGTCGTGCACCGACACCCACGCCGTGTACAGCAGCGGGAAGAGGCCCATGACGGCGAAGACGAGGAAGAAGGGGGAGATGTAGAGGTAGGGCGAGAAGCGCACATCCCAGCGGCTCAGTGTGTGGCTGAGGGCGATGCGGCGGATGCTGCGGGCATTCACCTCGACAGCGGCAACGGTAGTCATGAAAGTCCTTCGGTGGTTGAGCTTGTCGAGGCCCGGGTGAGCCGGTCGAGACCGGGGTCGGGCCGGCCGGGACCAGGTGGTCTCGACAGGCCCGACCGGTGGGATGGTGCTGGTTAGCCGAGCGACTCGACGTCGGTGACCCACTGAGCCCACGACTCGTCAGCCGTCATGGTGCCGTCTTCGACGCGGGTGAGCGCCTGCTGCATGGCGTCGTTGATCGCGAAGTAGAACTCGCCCTTGTACGGGGTCACGTCGACAGCGGCGGCGCGGTTGGCAAGGATCTCACCGGTCGGCGCGTTGTTGAAGAACTCGTTCGTGGCGCCGAGGAGTTCGTCGCTCTCGAGGGCTTCGAGCTGGCTCGGAAACGTGCCCTTGGACGCGAACGCCTTGAGCTGCTGCTCCGGGGCGGTCAGCCAGGAAGCGAGCTTCTGGGCCTCGGCCTGGTTCTTGGATTGCTCGGGAACGGTCAGGTACGAGCCGCCCCAGTTGCCGCCGCCGCCGGGGAACGTGTCGGCGATGTCCCAGCCGGCGACGCCTTCAGCGTTGCCGGAGATCACGCCGAGCATCCAGCCCGGGCAGAGCATCGTGGCGAAGCCGTCGTTCTGGAAGCTGGCGGTCCAGTCGTCGCTCCACTGTCCGAGGTGCGCGGACAGCGTGCTGCTGGCCTCGAGCACGCTCGTGTAGGCCTTCTTCACCTCCGGGTTCCCGGTGGCGATGATGGTGCCGTCTTCTTCTTCATAGGCGTTGGGGATCTGGTTGACGACGCCCTGCCAGGTGGCTCCGGCAGAGTCGAACCACGGCACGTTCGTGCCGGCAGCAGCGAACTTCTCACCGGCTGCGTAGTAGCTCTCCCAGCTGGTGCCGAGGAGTGCGGCGACCTCGGCGCGGTCGGTCGGAAGACCGGCGGCGGCGAACAGGTCGGAGCGGTAGCAGACGGCTTCCGGACCGATGTCGGTGCCGTAGGCGATCAGGCGGCCGTCGGCATCCGTCGCGGCCTCGGTCTTCCAGTCGAGCCAGCGCTCGTCGACGTCGTCAGAGGCGAGGTCGATGAACTGGTCGGAGTATTGGAGCAGTTCCGGCAGCCAGTCGACCTCGATGGCCTCGATGTCGCTCAGGCCGCTGCCTGCGGCGAGACGGGTCGTGAGGTTGTCGCGGGCCTCGTTGGAGGTGGCAGCCTTCTTGTGCGTGATGGTGACGTTCGGGTTGGCCTTCTCGTACTCGGCGAACAGGTCGTCATAGCCGAATTCGTTGAACGTCGCGACGGTCAGTTTGACGTTTTCGTCGGTCGACTGCTCTCCGCCGGCGTTCGCTGAACAACCGGATAGAACCAGTGCGAAGGATGCTGCTCCGGCGACTGTTACTGCAAGTGTGGTGCGCGGGAAACGCTTCACGGTCACTCCCTTGTGTGCGTGCTGATGGGTGGATGCAAGGTCGCTCTCATTGTGCCGTGAGAGCGCTCTCACGTGGTGGTGCTTACGTTAGTGCGCGCATCGATGGTTTGTCAAGAGAGCGCTCTCTCCTGGCTCGGCGGTCAGAGTCCGTCTTGGTCCGGTACGGTCACCGTGAGGGAGCGCACCCGGCCGTCGCGGCGGAAGACGCTCGCGCTCACGTCGGCGTCGAGCGTGCCGCCGGGACCGGGCACCTGGGCGCCGTCGGCGAGGTGTGCGACCATCTCGAGCGGGCCGCCGCGGTGGAACACGACCGGGACCTGACAGAACGTGAACGCGAGCGTGTCCGCGGGCAGCTCGACGCTGTGCTGCTCGCCGAGGACATCCCGGTAGGCGAACGTGCCGGGAGCCGTGGTCCACTCGCCGGCCCGCAGCAGGGTGGGCCGCAAACGGATGCGACCGCCTTCGACCCGCAGGCCGAGCTCGCCCAGGCGGGTGAGCACCTCCTCTTTGACCTGCCCGGTCATCCCCGGCTGCCGGGCGCCCTGGCCGGCGGGCGTGTGCGAGTAAGGATCGGTGGGGAACGCACCGTAGGTGAGCGGATCCTTGCGGTAGCCGATGCCGGCACGCACGTCCTCGTACGCCGCCATCAGCCCCTGGATCGAAGTTTCATCCGCCTGCTCGGCGACGGCCCGGTCGAGTGTCTCCTGCACCGCGAGCAGCAGCTTCGCGACCATGTGCCAGTAGATGCTGCCGAGGCCCTCGTAGGCGAAGAACGAGCCGGAGCGCCCGGTGAATTCCGCATGCCGGAAGACTTCCTCGAAGATGGTGAGCAGTTCGGCCCGGTCCTGTTCCACGGCGCCCTGCAGCGTCGGGTCGGCGCTGAGCCGGTCGAGCGCCTCCGAAACGCCCCTGGCGTTTCGGATGTGGGCGGCGAAGTGCAGGTCGCCCTGAACATCCCGCACAACTATGCTGCGGTCGCCGGCAGCGATGAGGCGCAGGGCGAGAGGGCAGTCGGCGGCCCGTGCCGCACTGAAGGTGTTGCGGGCGAGGAAGGACGAAAGGTCCTTGTCGGGATAGAGGATGTAGCTGTGCTGGTCGGCGCGGTACAGCCGGCTCGTGCGCAGGGCACCGAGCAGGTCCAGCGTCTCTTCCGGGCCGAGCAGGCCGGAGGAAAGGATGGCGACCTGGCCCTCGAGCATCTCCGCGAGCCGACGCACATCGGCCCCATCGTCCCCGAACTCCAGCACGTTGTAGGAGTGCACGAGCCCGTCGTCCCGCCGGTTGGCGTGCAGGCCGGACTCGATGAAGCGCCGAGCCAGATCGAGCAGCTCGGCGACGTCTCCCGCGGCGACCGTCGACCGCTCCCCATCGAACCCCGCGTAGACCCGCTCGCGATAGGAGGTCCCTGCCTCGCCCAGGCCGTCCATCACGGCCCGGCGGCGAGTGGAATCGAACCCGCCGGCCAGGCCGTCCGCATGCTCGAAGAGCACGTCGCGCACCGCGGTGAGCAGTCCGGCGAGCTCGCTCGAGAGCTCGACGTCGACCGTCAGGAGGTCCTGCACGAAGACGAGGTAGCGGCGCAGATAGGCGAGGGTGACCACCGACAGGCCACGGCCGACGAGCGCGTTGTTGGCGTCGTTCCATTCCGGGCGCTGGGTCGTCATCCAGATGCCGCCGTCCGGCACCAGATTGACGAGCTTGGCCAGCAGGAGCAGCAGCACCTTCTCGGCCAGCGTTACCCGCACGAGGTCGCCGTCGGCACCGTGCACGAGCCGACCGTCCGAGCCCTCCTCGGCGACCCGCCGCGTGATCGTGCGCTGCCGCTCGTCGTCGAAGGTGATGGTGTTGTACGGGTCCGTGAGGATGTCCGCATAGGCGGCGATCCGGTACGGCACGTCGGCGTGGGTGAAGGCCGCCCGGTTGATGAGCGCGTCGAGGCGCCCCGGGTGGAATCGGCGGGAGGTCTCGAGCAACTTGAGCAGGTAGATGATCTGGTGGTCGCTCCAGTAACCGATGTTGGCCCAGGGGTCTTCGGGCTCGGGGACCTCCCAGTCGATGCCCTCGCGAGAGATCCGGTACGGGTTGTAGCCGTCGGCGGTCGTGGCGTCAAGGAAGATCGTGACCATCGACTCCACGTATTCGGGGAATGACCAGGCCAGCGCCTCCCAGTTCTGGAAGATGTCCCGCCAGTTGCCTTGGTATTCCAGGCGACGGATGCCACTCTCGTCTTTCAGAACGATCCGGAACTGATTCCACGGCCGGCTCGGATCGCCGTGCCGGCGGCTGAACGTGAGCGGCAGGTATTCCGTGGCGAGGCGCCACAGGTCTACGTCGCCGTACTCCTGGGCGATGGCGATGAGTTCGTCGGAGCGCAGCCGCTCGGGCAGCGCCGCCAGCACGCCGGCGCAGCGCTGGGCGGTCGACTTACTCCGCTGAATGATGAACGCCCGCACGTCGCTCAACTCCACCGTGTAGCCCTCGGCCGGAACGCCGCCGCGCATCGTGTTGAAAAGCACGTTGGCGGTGTGGTGGATGGTCGCGAGCTCGTCGCCGCTGTGCTGGGCGGCGTCGGTGGCCGCGAGGATCGTCTCCAGGTCGGACCGGGTGCCGACGATGTCGGCCGCGAGCTCCTCGGCGAGCCCGGCAGGATCTCGCAGCTTCTCGCGCAGGGCGACGACATCGGCCGCGTCCTGGTTGACGTCGGCGACGATCTGCCAGCGCTGCGTGCTTCCGGGGGCCAGCGTGATCCGCGCGTGCACGAGGTAAGCGCCGCGCTGGCCGCGGACATCCGTCTCGGCGGTGATGCCCCGGCCCCGGGCGAAGGCAGCCACCTGGCTGATCGAGAGCAGGTGCTCGGCGTTGCCCAGCCCTACCTGCCAGGCCACGTTGGCCTGCAGCGACTCGCTGGGCTCGGCGAGGTCGGAGAGCGTCGCGTTCAGCGTCAGCAGCCCGAGGCCCGTCGAAGAGTCGAGTTCGGCCCGCTTGTAGGCGTCCAGCAGCACGCTCAGCTCGTTCTGCGTCTTCTTGAGGGCTCCGGCGGGAAGGATGTTCACCAGGCCGTCGAGGAGGTCGACGTCGAGCGTTTCGCCGAGCTGCTCGCCGGTGAGCTTCTGGTCGGTGAGCGAGGTCAGGGCGCAGCTGCGCACGACGCCGAAGCGGGCACTCGTCTGCCAGGTCACGCGCAGGCGCAGGCCGAGATCCGGGCGGGTCTCCTCGAAGACCAGGGTCGTGCCGAGGGCGTCCTTGTACAGCGTGCGCTGCACGGCCTGATCGCCGGGACGCACCTCCGCGAACGGCTGCCAGTGAATCCCGGTCCCGTCGGGGCGTCGAACGAGCAGCACGCTGAGCCCACCGGTTCGGCCGCCGCTCTCGGTGACCTTGTCGTCGGTGTAATACGGGAACAGGGCCCGATCGGCGTCGACCCGTCCTGCCGTCAGGCCGCCCGTGCTCGAGATGAAGAGCCAGACGTTGCTCGCGCCGACAAGGGTCATGAAGAACGGCGGCATCTGGTCGTAGGCCTCGATCCGGTAGAACCGGCGCCCGTCCAGATCGACCGGTCCGCCCCGGACGGTGCCCTCCGCAGGGTCAGTGCCATCTGCGGGGTCGAACGGGATCTCGCCCCGGCCGGTGGGCTGAATGATGGTCTCGAGGGGCATGCGATTCTCCATTGGATTCACTCCGGCGGATGTTCCGGCCGGCGAGTGCTCCACCATCTCACTGATGAGAGCGCTCTCACAGACTGCCAGACATCTACCGCGCATTCAAGCGCCGGCCCCCCGCGGTGTTGTGCGGAGGGCCGGCGCTGGGTCGGCTGAAGGTGCACCGGGTCGACCGGCGGGGGCCCGCCTGGCGGCCGAAGCCTTAGGCGAACGCGGCTACGGCAACAGCGACGGGTTCGTCGCCGGAGACCAGGTGCAGCACCCGGCGCTCGGCGGCGCCGGTCTCGATGAGTGCGGCCAGCACGGCCGCGACGTCCGCGCGGGGCACAGTCGCGCGATCTTCCGGCAGGCCGGGGCCGGCCGGGTTCAGGCGCACCAGTCCGGTTCCTGCGTCGTCGACGAGGCCGCCGGGGCGAACGATCGTCCAAGCCAGGGGCCGAGCGATCAGGTCTTCCTCGGCCGCCAGTTTGGCCTGCAGGTAGCCCAGGAAGTCCGCCGGTACATCCGCCGGGGTCTGACCGTCCCGCACCTTCTCGGTGCCGGTCGACGAGATCTGGATGAAGCGCACCACGCCGGCGGACTCAGCCGCGTCGGCCAGTCGCACGGAGCCGCCGAAGTCGACGGCCTGACGGCGCTCCTCGCTGCCGTCGGCTCCGGCGCCCGCGGCGAACACCGCGACGTCGGCACCGGCCAAGAGGTGCGCCGCCTCGGCCGATGAGGTCTTTTCGAGGTCGAACACCACCGGAACGGCTCCGTCAGCGACGAGGTCCGCCCTCTGTTCCTCCGTGCGGATCAGCCCGAGGACCTCGTGGCCGTTCTTCGTGAGCTCCCGCGTGAGCTGCCGGGCGATTTTTCCATGTCCACCTGCAATAACAATGCGCATTACCAATACAACGCCCCGACGGTCCCCACAATTCCCCAACGCCCGGACCGGGCCATCCGTGACTGCGCGCCCTGTGCGCATTCGACGGAGATTTTGCCACAAAGTGACGATTTGAGGCCTAAATGGGGCGGTAGGAGCAAAATCTCCGTCGAATTCGTTCGGGTGCTAGCGGGGCTGGGTGCGGGCCTCGCGCTCGAACTCGTCGACGTCGATCCCCGGCTCGACCAGGGCGCCCATCCTGTCGGCGGCCCGCTGCGCGTCCCGGGTCAGCTCGGCCTGCGCGGTCAGCTCGGCCGCGTTCTCGTCCGCGGCCTCCTGCAGGGCGGAGGTGTTGCGCAGCGGCGGCGCCGTGAGGAAGAAGCTCAGTACGAATGCGACCAGCACGACGGCCAGGCTCACCCAGAAGACGGTGACGGATGCGTCGTTGAAGCCGACGAGGAACGGCTCTGCGAGCCGCGGGTCGGCCGTGTTGAGGAACGAGGTGTCGCCGTCGAGGGCGCCGCCCACGCTGCCCGGGTTGGCCAACAGGGCCAGGATGCCGGTGTTCGCCGGGTCGGCCTGCACGGCCGGGTCCGTTGCAGCGTCCCTGACCCCGGAGACGATGGTCGGGTTGTCGAAGGCCGCGCCGATCGTGTCGGGGATGCGGGTGAACAGCACCGAAAAGAGCACGGCGGTGCCGAGCGTGCCGCCGATCTGGCGGAAAAACGTCGCGGCGGATGTGGCCACGCCGATATCCCGAGGGCCGACCGAATTCTGGCTGGCGATGGTGAGCGTCTGCATCAGCTGGCCGAGGCCGAGGCCGATCAGGAGCATCCCGGCCATCATGAATCCGACCGGCTTGTCGGCGGTGGCGAATGTGAAGAGCAGGAAGCCTGCCGACATGAAGGCAGTGCCGATGGTGGGGAAAACCTTGTAGCGGCCGGTACGGGCGATCAGCTGGCCGCTCACAATGGAGGAGATCATCAGGCCCGCGATCATCGGCAGCATCAGGAAGCCGCTCTCCGTCGGGGTGGCCCCGTTCACGAGCTGCAGGTAGAGCGGCACCGTCATCATGGCGCCGAACATGCCGAAGCCGACGAAGACGCCCAGGATGGTCGCCATCCTGAACGTGGACGAACGGAACAGTTTCAGCGGGATGAGCGCGTCGTCGCCCATCAGCCGCTCGGCGAGGATGAAGGCCGCGATGCTGAAGAGTCCGATCACGTAGCAGGCGATCGAGGGGATCGAACCCCAGCCCCAGGTGCGGCCCTGCTCGGCCACGAGCAGCAGCGGCGCGGCTGCAAGGATCACGGTCACCGCTCCCCACCAGTCGATGCGAACGGGCCGGGCGAAGTGGGGAACGTGTAGAAACTTCAGCACGATTGCGAGGGCGATGATGCCGATCGGGAGGTTGATCAGGAAGACCCACCGCCAGCCCGTGATTCCGAGGATCGTGTCCGAGCCCGACAGGACGCCGCCGATGAGCGGGCCGATCACGCTGGAGACCCCGAAGACGGCCAGGAAGTACCCCTGGTATTTCGCCCGCTCCCGGGGTGCCAGCATGTCGCCCATGATCGTCAGGGGGAGAGCCATCAGGCCGCCGGCGCCGAGCCCCTGGATGGCCCGGAAGATCGCGAGCTCGTACATCGAGTTCGCCAGGCCGGCCAGGAGCGAGCCGATGAGGAAGATTGTGATCGCGATCAGGAACAGCGGGCGGCGCCCGAAAATGTCGCTGAGTTTGCCGTAGATCGGCGTGCTGATGCACGACACGATCAGGTAGGCGGTCGTCACCCAGGCCTGCAGCGCCATGCCGTCGAGGTCGTCGGCGATGGTGCGCATCGATGTTCCGACAATGGTCTGATCGAGGGCGGAGAGGAACATTCCGGCCATCAGTCCGAAGATGACGAAGAGAATCTGCCGGTGGGACATCAGCGGCGGGGCGGCGAGAGCGGGAGAAGTTTGCATTGTGCGCAAAGTTACACGATGGGCAAACAATCTTCAAGCGCCTGCGGGCCGTCGGAGGCTGGGGGAACCCGCTCCGGTCTATGCTCAGCATCGTGTGGGCAGATCGGGCAGTGGGGGTCGCGCATCCGTTACGGCGGAGGCGTATCGTCGTGCTGTCCATCGCCATCTCTGTACTCGCCGCCGGTGCGGTGGCGGCCGGAGCCCTGACCGGGGAAACCGCGCCGCCCGTCGTCGGTTCCGCCGTCGCTCCGACGCTGATTGCCCGTGTCGAACCGAGCGCCACCCCCACCCCGCCTCGTTCCGCCCCGACAGGTTCCCCGGAGCCGGCCGTGATGCCTACCTTTGACCGTTCCGCGCGCTCACTCGACGACCCGGCCAGCCTCTGGGTCGTCGTTGACAAGACCCGCCCGCTGAACCCCACCGACTACGCTCCGACCGACCTCGTCGACGTCCCGGTGGCTCACGTCTGGAGCCCGCAACTTCGCCGGGAGGCGTCGGACGCAACCGTGGCCCTGTTCTCCGCGTTCGAGGCGGAGACCGGGCTGAAGCTGCAGTCCCACAGCGCCTACCGGAGCTTCGCGGCCCAGGTGATGGTCTACGACGCGGATGTCGCCGCGAACGGACAGGCGTTCGCCGACACCAGCACGGCCCGGCCGGGAAACAGCGAGCACCAGACCGGTCTGGCCATCGACATCAGCGCACTGCCCCGGATCTGTTCGCTGGATGCCTGCTTCGGCGACACCCCACAGGGGCAGTGGCTTGCCGGGAATGCCTGGCGTTTCGGGTTCCTGCTGCGCTACCCGGCCGACAAGGTGGCCATCACCGGCTACGGCTACGAGCCCTGGCACTTCCGCTACATCGGAACGGAACTGGCCACGGAGATGCACGCCACCGGAACCGCCACCCTCGAGGAATTCTTCGGGCTCCCGGCGGCTCCCGGCTACCACTGATCTCGTTCCCCAATCCCGTTTCCTGATCGGCGCAGGGCCGGTGTGTCGTCCACCCGGGCATTTCCCGGATAAGTGTGATTATCTGGGAACCGTCCCCCGAACAGGGCGTGTCTGCCACACACCCCGGTGGCACCCCGAACGAAGAGAGAAATCTGTGGTTCTGACCCGACGCTTCCGCATCGTCGCTGCCGTGCTCGTTCTGGGCGGCCTCGTGGCCGGAACGGCCGCCGTGGCCGGGGTGACTGGGGATAAACCCGTCGTCTCGGCGACTCCGACCCCGGCTGCTGACTCCACGCAAACGGCGCCGAAGGCCGATGCGGCCGCGTCTGACGCGACGGCCACAGATCGGGTCGCCCCCGCGGAGGCCGCAGAGCCGGTTCCCATCGACGCCCAGGTGCAGGCGCAGGTGAGTTACATGCTCGCCCACTGGACCGACTACAACACGGATGGCTACGGCGTCATCACCGACAACGACTGCGTCAATTTCACCAGCCAATCCCTGATTGAGCGGGGCTGGACCATGGACGACCAGTGGTACGCAGAGGGAATCGGCTCCGACTTCGACACCTCGTCACCGTGGATCAGCTCAACCGCTTTCCGGGACTACGTCGCGCAGTCCGGCCGCGCCACCGCCCTGACGGATGACCAGCGCGACCAGGTCAAGCTCGGCGACGTCGCCCAGTTCGACTGGGACAACTCCGGGGACCGCGACCACACCGGGGTCGTCACCCGGATCGAGGGGTCGGGCGACGACATCCAGATCTACTATGCCGGCCACACCGACGACACCGACTTCCGGTCGGTTGACTACGCGATCACCGAGAAGCACCCGGGCGCCACGGCGTACTACTGGAGCATTCCCTAGGTACCGAAGCACTCCCTACCGCTGATCTCCGGTCCCGACAGGCTCGACCGCCGCGGTGGTCAAGCCGGTCCGGATCAGACGCGTCAGGCGATGGCGCCGTCGACGATGGCCTTGGCCTCGATCTGCACCTGCTTCAGGTGTTCCGGGCCAGTGAAGGACTCGGCGTAGATCTTGTAAACGTCCTCGGTGCCACTCGGCCGGGCCGCGAACCAGGCGTTCTCGGTGACGACCTTGACGCCGCCGATTGCCGCACCGTTGCCGGGAGCGTGACTCAGCTTGGCGATGATCTTCTCGCCGGCGAGTTCGGTGGCAGTGATGGCGGCTCCGTCGAGCTTGGACAGCTGCGCCTTCTGGGCGGGCGTCGCGGCCGCGTCCACGCGAGCGTAGGCCGGGTCGCCGAAGTGCTCGGCCAGCTCGGCGTAGCGTTGGCTGGGCGTCTTGCCGGTCACGGCGAGAATCTCCGAGGCGAGCAGGGCCAGCAGGATGCCGTCTTTATCGGTGGTCCAGACGGTTCCGTCGAAGCGCACGAAGCTGGCGCCGGCGCTCTCCTCGCCGCCGAAGGCGACCGAGCCGTCGATCAGGCCCGGAACGAACCACTTGAATCCGACCGGCACCTCCCAGAGGTCGCGGCCGAGGAAACCCGCGACGCGGTCGATCATGGTGGAGGAGACGAGCGTCTTGCCGATCGCGGCATCCGCCCGCCAGCCTTCGCGGTGGCTGTACAGGTAGTCGATGGCCACGGCCAGGAAGTGGTTCGGGTTCATCAGCCCGCCGTCGGGGGTGACGATACCGTGCCGGTCGGCGTCGGCGTCGTTGCCGGTGACGATGTCGAACTCGTCCTTGTGGGCGGCGACGGATGCCATCACGGACGGGCTCGACGGATCCATCCGGATCTTGCCGTCCCAGTCCAGGGTCATGAAGCGCCAGGTGGGGTCGACGTGGGGGTTGATCACGGTCAGGTTGAGCTCGTAGCGGTCGCGAATCGCACCCCAGTAGCCCACGCTCGCGCCGCCGAGCGGGTCGGCTCCGATACGAATGCCGCTGGCCTTGATGGCGG
Source organism: Cryobacterium sp. TMT2-17-1 (assembly GCF_004402765.1). Lineage (NCBI taxonomy): Bacteria > Bacillati > Actinomycetota > Actinomycetes > Micrococcales > Microbacteriaceae > Cryobacterium > Cryobacterium sp. TMT2-17-1. The sequence continues at coordinate 8,013 of NZ_SOGC01000034.1, read as the reverse complement.
CCATGTCGATGATGTTCTCAAGGTCATTCACGTACCCACCGCGGAAGTCGTAGGTCTCGACCGCGCTGGGCTCGCTCTTTTTGACATCATTGAGCCCGGCGGCGATGAGTTCGTTGGCCCGGGCGGCGATCCACGAGGTGGCGTCGCTGTCGGCCGGTCCGCCGTGCGGTGGGTTGTATTTGAAGCCGCCGTCGGAGGGCGGGTTGTGGCTCGGGGTGACCACGATCCCATCGGCCTCGTCGCTGTTCCCGGCCCGGTTGTAGGCCAGGATCGCGTGCGAGAGGGCCGGAGTAGGCACATAGTCGTCGAACTCGTCGACCAGCACGCGCACGCCGTTCGCGACGAGCACTTCGAGGGCGGTCGTATAGGCTGGCGCGCTCAGGGCGTGCGGGTCGGTGCCGATGAAGAGCGGCCCGGTGATGCCCTGCATGGCGCGGAATTCAACGATCGCCTGCGTGGTCGCGATGATGTGGTCTTCATTGAAGGCCGTGTTGAGGGAGCTCCCTCGGTGACCGGAGGTGCCGAAGGCCACTCGCTGGCCTGGCACCGTGACATCCGGTTTCAGGTCGTAGTACGCCTTCACCAGCGCTTCGACATCGACAAGGTCAGATTCCAGGGCCGCTGTGCCCGCGCGTTCGTTCATGGTGTCCAGTCTTGCACTGCAACTAGGCTGATCTGCATGTCCGAGTCGCGCAATGTCAGCTACAGCTTCCTTGGGCCGACGGGCACCTTCACCGAGGCAGCCCTCACCCAGGTCGTCGAAGCCCAGGGCAAGCCGTGGCGGGCCGTGAACAATGTCGGCGAGGCGTTCGACGACGTCGTGTCCGGCCGCAGTGTGGCCGCGATGATCGCGATCGAGAACTCCGTCGACGGTGGCGTGTCCGCCACGCAGGATGCCCTCGCGAGCGTGCCCGACCTGCGCATCATCGGCGAGTACCTGGTTCCGGTGAACTTCGTCCTGGTGGCTCGCCCGGGCACCGCGCTGGCCGATGTGAAGATCGTCAACGCGCATCCGGTCGCCTATGCGCAGTGCCGCCGCTGGCTGGAATCCAATCTGCCGCACCACGGCCACCTTCCGGCGTCGAGCAACGTGGCCGCCGCCGCGTCGCTGGTCGAATCAGGGCAGGCGGATGCTGCCATCGCCCCGCCCGGCATCGAGAAGCACCACGATGTGGTCGTGCTCGCCCGCAGTATCGGCGACAACGCCAACGCGGTCACCCGCTTCGTGCTCGTCAGCCGAACCACCACCGTGCCGCCCCGCACTGGCGCCGACAAGACCAGCCTGATCGTGGAGCTGCCCGAAGACCGCTCAGGCGCCCTGCTCGAGATGCTCGAGCAGTTCGCCACCCGGGGCGTCAACCTCAGCCTGATCCAGTCGCGCCCCATCGGCGACGCCCTGGGGCGCTACCGGTTCGTGATCGATGCCGACGGTCATATCCACGACGAACGCGTGGCCGACGCGCTGCTCGGCCTGCGCCGGTTCAGCCCCCAGGTGATCTTCCTCGGCTCGTACCCGCGGGCCGACAAGCAGCCGATCGAGTTCACCTCGCGCTACAACGACAACGTTTTCATCGGTGCGCGCGCCTGGCTGCGCGGCCTGCTCGGCGAGCCCGCGGTCTGACGGTCCCACCAGCCCTGCCCAGCCCAGCCCAGCCCAGCCCAGTCCAGCCCGGCCCGGCCCTCAGGCCGCGACGGGAACCCGCAGGACGAGGGCGGCAGGGTCGGTGCGCAGGGACACCGAGCGCACCGGGCCGAGCGCGTCGCCGTCCACCTCGAACTCCTGCGCCTCGACCAGCACGATCCGGATATCGGCGGCGTGCAGCGTCGTCAGCACCCGTGCAGTGGTCGATTCGGTTCGCTCGATGATGCGACGCCCGGCCGCCGAGCGGCGCAGAACGCCGTTCTCCCACGTCACCCGGCGCCAGATTGTGAGCCAGCCGAGCACACCCTTGGGCTGCAGCATGGCGATGTCGAGGATGCCGTCGTCGAGGCGGGCATCCGGCAGAATCTGGATATTTCCCGGCAGCAGGCCGCAATTGCCGATCAGGATGGTGCTCACGTGCGCCGGCCGGTGCGGGCGCCCGTTCAGGCTGTACCGGATCTGGAACGGCTTGACCCGGGGGAGCACGCGCGCCACGGCGTCGACGTAGGCCAGCCAGCCCACCGCCCGCTTCAGTTCGGGCCGCGTGCTCACGACCATCTGGGCGTCGATGCCGATGCCCGCCATCACGAGGAAGACGTGGTCGGCCAGGGCGCCGTCGTCGGTGCGCACGGATGCCACACCCACGTCGATCGGCTTGTTTCCGCCCGTGAAGGCAACCATGGTGGCCTCGTCAAGGTTCGACAGCGGCAGGCCCAGGTTGCGGGCCAGCAGATTGCCGGTGCCGAGGGGCACGATGGCCAGGGGCACACCGGAGCCACGGAGCACGTCGGCGATCGCGCGAATCGTGCCGTCGCCGCCCGCCACGAGCACCAGGGACGCACCCTTCGCCAGGGCGAGCCGGGCGGCTTGCCTGCCGGCGTCGTCCGCGGCGGTCGGGAGCCAGAGCGAGCCGGCCCAGTCCGACGCGGTCTCCGCGCGGGCCACGCTCGCCCGCAGGCGGTCCAGGTCGACTTTGGTGGGGTTGTAGACGATTGCCGCCCGCCGAACAACTGTCGGTTGATCGGGAGTATCCACGCGGTAAGGCTAGCAAGGTGCCGGACCATGCGCTTGTAGACTGATTCGGTGATTGATCCTGTGCTGCTGCGAGAGAATCCTGACCTCATCAAGCGTTCGCAGAAAGCGCGCGGTGCGTCGGTCGAGGCGGTCGACGACGCGCTCGCCGCCGACGCGGAGCGTCGCGCCACTATCCGGGCGTTCGAGGCGCTGCGTGCCGTCCAGAACCAGTTCGGCAAGCAAGTGGCCTCCGCGCCTCCCGCGGAGAAGAAGGCCCTCGTCGCCCAGGCACAGAGCCTCGCTGCCGACGTCAAGTCCGCCGCGGCCGCCTCGAGCGAGGCCGAGGCGCTGTTCACCGCGGTCGTGCGCACCCTCGCGAACCCCGTCATCGACGGCGTACCGGCCGGCGGTGAAGAGAACTTCGTCACCCTCCGCACCCATGGCGCCGTGCCCGCCTTCGACTTCGAGCCGCGCGACCACCTCGAGCTGGGCGAACTGCTCGGTGCCATCGACATGGCCCGAGGGGCCAAAGTGTCCGGCGCCCGGTTCTACTTCCTGCGCGGCATCGGCGCCCGCCTCGAGATCGCGCTGATGAACATGGCGCTCGACCGGGCGCTGGCGGCCGGCTTCATCCCCCTGATCACGCCCACCCTGGTGCGGCCCGAGATCATGGACGGCACCGGGTTCCTCGGCGAGCACGCCGACGAGGTCTACTTCCTCCCCGCCGACGACCTCTACCTCACCGGCACCAGCGAGGTCGCGCTCGCCGGCTACCACTCGGACGAGATCCTGGACCTGTCCGGCGGACCGCTCCGCTACGCCGGCTGGTCCACCTGCTATCGGCGCGAGGCCGGTTCGGGCGGCAAGGACACCCGCGGCATCATCCGGGTGCACCAGTTCAACAAGCTGGAGATGTTCACCTACGTGCTGCCGGAGAATGCCGAGGCCGAGCACGACCGCCTCGTCGCCCTGCAGGAGGACATGCTCCAGGCGCTCGGCCTCAGCTACCGCGTCATCGACGTGGCCGCCGGCGACCTCGGCTCCAGCGCCGCCCGCAAGTTCGACATCGAGGCGTGGGTCCCCACCCAGAACGCCTACCGCGAACTGACCAGCACGAGCAACTGCACGACCTACCAGGCGCGCCGGCTCGATATCCGTTACCGCACCGAGTCGGGCAAGACCACGCCGGTCGCAACCCTCAACGGCACCCTGGCGACGACCCGCTGGATTGTGGCCCTGCTCGAAACGCACCAACAGGCGGATGGCTCGGTACTCATGCCCGAGGCGCTGCGCCCCTGGCTGGGCGGCCTCGACGTCATTCGGCCGGTGGGCGCATGACGACGCCGACGGATGCCCCCTGGCTGGTGGCCCTCGACATCGACGGCACCACCATGCACGAGAACGGCACGATCAGCGACGGCGTCCTCGACCAGGTGCGGCGGCTCGCCGCGGCCGGTCATGAGGTCATGCTCGCCACCGGGCGCTCGTCCGCCACCACGCTCCCCGTGCTCGAGCGCCTGGACATCACCCCGCGCTTCGTGGTCTGCTCGAACGGTGCGATCACCCTGCACCGCGACCCGGCTTCCCCCACCGGGTACCGGCGCGAATGGGTCGAGACCTTCGATCCGACCGATGTGTTGATGCAGATCCGCTCGCACCTGGTCGGTGCCAGGTACGCCGTCGAAGACGAGCGCGGCTTCTACCGCTACACGGAGCCGTTCCCGGATGCCACGATCGGGCTGGATAGCGAGCACGTCGAGTTCGACGATCTGCTGCGCCAGGACGCCACCCGGGTGGTCGTCATCTCGCCTGACCACGACATGGAGGATTTTCTTCAGATCGTCGACCGGATGGGGCTGAACCGGGTGAGCTACGCGATCGGCTGGACTGCCTGGCTCGATATCGCCCCCGACGGCGTGAACAAGGCCACCGCCATGGAGCGGGTGCGCGCCGAGTTCGGGATTCCGCGGAGCCGCGTGATGGCCGTCGGCGACGGGCGCAACGACATCGAGATGCTGCAGTGGGCGTCGGTCCAGGGTCGGGGAGTAGCCATGGGGCAGGCTCCGCACGAGGTGCTCGCGGCGGCCGGCGAGATCACCGGCGCCGTTCACGAAGATGGGCTCGCGCTCGTTCTGAGCAGCCTGTAGGCGGTGCCCAGCCCGCTGCCAGCATCCTCTGGCACTGTGGTGAGCCTGCAAGCGGCTAGAATCGGTCGGTATTCGTTAGTCCGCGACCGCGTGTTATACCAGCACCGCGGGCAGCGAACCGGGAGGGCTGTCCGAGCGGCCGATGGAGCCAGTCTTGAAAACTGGTGGGCAGAGATGTCTCGTGGGTTCGAATCCCACGCCCTCCGCACCTCGATTCTGCACGACCTGCACAAACGAAGGGACCTGAGTGAGCGACGAATTACGCCCCCGCTCGACACGATCGAAGAAGCTCAGTACCATCGCCCGCCATGGCCGGCTGCGCCGCTCCAACCCGTTCGTGACCGTGGCCAAGGTGCTCGCCGCGTCACTGGCCGTGCTGCTCGTGAGTGGTGCATCCGTCGCCGCGATCGCGACCTACGATGTCGCGTCGAGTGTGCAGGAGAGCGTGCCCCTGGCCAACGAGACCGAGGGTCCCGCCCCCAAGATCGATGCGATCCCGGGCGGCGTGAACCTGCTGGTGGTCGGCAGTGACAGCCGAAAGGGTCAGGATGCCTCGTTCGGGCCGGAGGATTCCACCGGCGACCTCAACGATGTCACCATGCTGCTGCACATCTCCGAAGACCACACCAACGCCTCCGTGATCAGCTTCCCCCGGGACATGTACGTTCCCATCCCCGAGTGCCCGGACCCTGCCGGCGGCACCTTCGACGCGATGAGCAGCCAGAAAATCAACACCACGCTCACCTACGGTGGCCTGGCTTGCACCGTGCTCACGGTCGAGAAGCTCACCGGTTTGAGCATCCCCTATGCGGCAGAGGTGCAGTTCGACGGCGTCATGGCCATGTCGACGGCCGTCGGCGGCGTGCCGGTCTGTGTCGCCGAAGACATCGAAGACGAGTACACGAACACCTACCTTCCGGCCGGAATGCACACGCTCGAGGGTCTGGAGGCGCTGCAGTTCCTGCGCACCCGCCATGGCGTCGGCGACGGCAGCGACCTGACGCGGATCAGCAACCAGCAGGTGTTCCTGTCCTCCCTCGTACGAACCGTGAAGAGTGCGTCCACACTCTCCGATCCCGTCAAGGTGTACTCGCTGGCCAAGGCCGTCACGGCCAACATGAACCTGTCCACGAGTCTCAACGACGTCTCCACCCTGGCGTCGATCGCCGTGGCCCTGAAGGACATCGACCTCAGCAAGGTGGTCTTCGTGCAGGCCCCGACCGGCAATGTTGACGGCGGCGTGGAACCGATCCAGCCGGACTTCGACGACCTGTTCACCGCCGTCGAAGATGACGACTCGCTCCAATTGGCCGGAGACCCGGCTGCGGAGGACCCGGCTGCGATCCCGGATCCCGATGCCACGACCGATCCGGCCGCACCGGTCCCGGATCCGGCCGCGACGCCCCCGACCGCAGTGCTTTCCGATTCAGTCCAGGGCCAGACCGCCGGAGACGTCACCTGCTCTGCAGGCCGGTCGCTCGAGGACCAGTAGCCTCCGGGCGGCGCCCGCAGTCCTCGGTTCGTGCGGATGCCGTCAGTACCGTTATGCTTGCCTACGTGGGTTTGCGCTGCAGACACCAAGGAGACGTCGCATAGTACGGCTTAGTGCACCACCCTGCTAAGGTGGAGTACCCTTCACGGGGTACCGTGGGTTCAAATCCCACCGTCTCCGCGCTTCTCGTTCCTCCGCATCCCGGTTTTTCTCACTGGGTGCGGGGGTTTTTCTGTCCCGGAACGCACCTGTGACTTGATTCCGGAGGCTCTAACCAACGTCCGTGTCTGAGCCATTTGGTGACCCGATCCCGAAAAATCACGCCAACGTTGGTTGAGCCTGTCGAGCCCCCAACCGGTCCCCTCCCGCAGGTCGCCAGGTGCGGGTGGGGTCGTAGCAGTAGGGTGCCCGGACTTGGGGTGTGCCGCGGATCATGCGGATGTTCCAGCCGGAGGTGTCGATGCTGTGGTGGTGGTACCAGCACAACAGGACCCCGTTGTCGATCTTGGTTTTTCCGCCGCGGTGCCAGGGGGTGACGTGGTGTACTTCGCACCAGGCGGCGGGCACGGTGCAGCCGGGGATGGTGCAGCCGCCGTCGCGGGCGGCGATGGCGCGGCGTTGGGCCCGGTTGAAGAAACGATTCTCGGTGCTGAGGCTGAGGACCTCGTTGTGCGGCCCGAACCGGATCTCCTGAAATCCGCCGGCGCAGAGCGCCTGCTTCACACTTGTCAGAGAGATCGGCGCTTCGACGCCGTCGATCCAACCCACCCCATGGTCGGCGGTAAGGTCGGCATGGTTGACGTGGATCATGACGGTGGGGGCGGCGCCGCCCATGGTCGGGGTCCCCGGGTCACGGGTGGCGGCTTCGAACACACCACGGAGGATGTCGGCGCGTTTCTGACCACCGTTACGGTCGTCGCTGAGGGCCGCGGCCTCCGCCCCCGGGATCAGCTGCCCGGCCGCCATGCGCGCCTGTTCCTCGGCCGTGGGGAATGCCGGCGCCGCGTGGGCGGAGAGGTACGTGTCGAAGATGGCGTTCATGATGCCGCGGAGCTCCGGCGTGACTCCGCCGCGGAGCGGGTAGAGGCCGTCGCGGAAGAGCCCGAACCCGACAGTGCTGCGGGCCTCGGCGACGGGCTCGTTGGGGGCGGTGCCGTCGGGATCGAGGCGGGCCTGCCACTGGCTGGCCATGCCCCGCACCAGGTCCGCAGGGAACGCGAACCCCTCCCCGGGCAGGCCGCGGGTGTCGTCGGTGACGGCGCCGGTGGCACTGGCCACCAGGGCACGTTCGGCGGTGCCGAGCTCGTCGGGCGCGACCCGGGCCGCGACCTGGTCGAGGGCCGTGACGATGTTCTCGGCCGCGTCCACGCCGAGGTCCCCGGCGGTGAGGGCGTCCGCCACGGCCGGGTAGTAGGGCGGCAACATGCTGGTGCCCGCCCGGCGCGGCGTGACGTTCTCGCCCAGGCGCACCCGCCGGTTCGCCTCCCGGGAAGAGACGCGGCTCAGACGGGTGATCAGGTCGATGCCGCTGCTGGCCCCGTTCTTATACGCCAGGGACTCATGGCCGAGGATGCGGCGGGACCGCACCGAAATGTCGGCGGCAGAGGCGACCCTGGCCGCATCGACCCGGCGGCCGAGGTCTTCGACCGTGCCCAGCACCATCATCGCGTCCGCCTCGCCCAGGAGCGAGAAAGAGACCGAGTCGAGCACGGCCGCGG